>NZ_CP141822.1:3000000-3178004 GCF_035621455.1 Vibrio natriegens NBRC 15636 = ATCC 14048 = DSM 759 | reverse complement strand
GGCGCCCCCACTGAGTAGTTGAATTATCGGAAAAGACTGGCAATTTTACCTGTTGATAACCAAGATCGCCAGCAATTGATCGACGATCCAGTGAATAAGATCGAAGTTATTCACAATTATTTCGTCAAACATAGTGAGATCAACACACCTTGCCCCAACTTTGCCCACATAACGATCCACAATTGGGCAAAAATGGCCAGATCATGTGATTGGTGATAACTCTGTGTATTATTTTATTTCCGGCAGGGATTTTTTAATCTCCAGTCATCAATGAGATCGTTTTTGTTAGTAGTTTGTAAAAATGTAATTATGATAGATTAGACAAATAACTTATTACACTACGGTCTAGATTATTGCACTTGGTTATTATTTAATTGAGTTATTTAACAGTAGTATATCTGACCATAAAATTGTGGAGATTTATGATGAAAAACTGGATTAAGGTTGCTGTGGCGGCTATTGCACTATCTGCGGCGACTGTTCAAGCAGCAACAGAAGTAAAAGTTGGCATGTCAGGCCGCTACTTCCCATTCACTTTTGTAAAGCAAGATAAGCTACAAGGCTTTGAAGTGGATATGTGGGACGAGATTGGTAAACGCAATGATTACAAGATCGAATACGTCACTGCGAACTTTTCTGGTTTGTTTGGTCTGTTAGAAACGGGTCGAATCGACACGATCTCAAACCAGATCACCATGACAGAAGAACGTAAGGCAAAATATCTGTTTGCTGACCCATACGTGGTTGACGGTGCACAAATCACAGTACGTAAAGGTAACGACAGCATCAAAGGCATCGATGATCTGGCTGGCAAAACCGTAGCAGTAAACCTAGGTTCGAACTTTGAGCAGCTTCTTCGTAAGTACGATAAAGACGGCAAAATCAACATCAAGACATACGATACAGGTATCGAGCACGATGTTGCTTTAGGTCGTTCTGACGCTTTTGTTATGGATCGTCTGTCAGCACTAGAGCTGATCAAGAAAACTGGTCTTCCACTAGAATTAGCTGGCGAACCATTTGAAACCATTCAAAATGCCTGGCCGTTCGTAAACAACGAAAAAGGTCAAAAGCTACAAGCTGAAGTTAACAAAGCACTTGCAGAAATGCGTGCAGACGGTACGGTTGAGAAGATTTCCGTGAAGTGGTTTGGTGCCGACATTACCAAATAAAACACTTTGAAATATAAGGTGCGGAGAGATACCCTCCTCACCTCTATAAAATTACGTGAAGGTGGAACATAGTTTTCCACCTTTTCTTTTCTCTAGCGTTCAGGAATGCCGAATGGGATTTGATTTTAATTACATGTTGGAACTGTTGCCGATATTGCTCAAATATCTTGGCACAACCATGGAAATGGCAACATGGGGATTGGTGTTCTCACTGATTCTTTCCATCATTTTAGCCAATATCCGCGTTTTTAAGGTTCCAGTACTCGATCAATTGAGCCAGCTGTACATCAGCTTTTTCCGAGGAACCCCACTTTTAGTTCAGCTGTTCCTGCTTTATTACGGCTTACCGCAAATCTTTCCATTTATGGTTGGCCTCGACGCTTTCTCTGCGGCCGTGATCGGTTTAACCCTCCACTTTGCCGCCTACATGGCAGAGAGTATTCGAGCGGCAATCATCGGTATTGATCGCAGCCAGATGGAAGCGAGCTTATCGGTGGGCATGACGACCACTCAGGCGATGCGTCGAGTAATCTTGCCGCAAGCGACACGTGTTGCGCTGCCATCTCTGATGAACTACTTCATCGATATGATTAAATCGACTTCCCTCGCCTTTACGCTGGGCGTGGCAGAAATCATGGCTAAAGCGCAGATGGAAGCATCATCCAGCTTCCGATTCTTTGAAGCTTTCCTTGCCGTCGCTCTGATTTATTGGGGCGTGGTCGTGATTCTGACCCGCGTTCAAATTTGGGCTGAAGCGAAACTGAATAAGGCGTACGTTCGATGATTAAATTAGAGAATATTCATAAGCGCTTTGGTGATACTGAAGTACTCAAAGGCATCGATATCGACATCAAACAAGGTGAAATCATCGTTATCATTGGCTCCAGTGGTACCGGTAAATCCACCTTATTACGCACGGTTAACTTTTTAGAACAAGCTGACGAAGGGCGCATCACGATTGATGATGTGTCGGTAGATGTAAATAAACACACCAAAGCCGAAGTACTGGCTTTACGTCGTCGCACTGGGTTTGTGTTCCAGAACTACGCTCTGTTTGCTCATATGACCGCTCGCCAGAATATTGCTGAAGGTTTGATTACCGTGCGTGGCTGGAAGAAACAGGAAGCACTGACTCGCGCTCAGCAGATTCTGGACGATATTGGCCTTGGTGATAAAGGCGACAGCTACCCTGCCGCACTATCTGGTGGCCAGCAGCAGCGTGTCGGCATTGGTCGAGCCATGGCACTGCAACCAGAGCTTCTGCTCTTTGATGAACCCACTTCGGCTCTGGATCCAGAATGGGTTGGCGAAGTGTTGTCATTAATGAAGAAGTTAGCTAATCAGCATCAAACCATGCTGGTGGTGACACATGAAATGCAATTTGCCAAAGAAGTCGCCGATCGAGTGATCTTCATGGCGGAAGGCAATATTGTTGAACAAGGTTCTCCACAGGATATCTTCGATAATCCACAAGATCCTCGTTTGAAAAAATTCCTTAACCAAGTGGGAATAGAGTAACGATCAAGGTATAGGATCGATTGATCCTTGAGATTTTACTCACACTACGTATAATCGCCCGGCCGGAATTTCATACGCATTGAGTCATTGACACATTATGTGAGTGTGATTACAATTCCGCCTCTTTGTTGAGAGGCGTCGGTTGCCTTCTCTATGTAAAGAGCTTCTTTATATAAGAAAGCATGTGCCCACGCCGGGTTTAACAAGAACCTAAAACTACTGATCAGTAAAGGTAATTATCATGAAACGCACTTTTCAACCTACAGTTCTAAAGCGCAAGCGTACTCACGGCTTCCGTGCTCGCATGGCAACTAAGAACGGTCGTAAAGTTATCAACGCACGTCGTGCAAAAGGCCGTGCGCGCCTATCAAAATAATCGCTAGTTTATTTTGAACACGTACGCGTTTAATCGGGAGTTACGTTTGTTAACTCCCGAGCATTATCAAAACGTCTTCCAGCAGGCTCATCGTGCTGGCTCGCCTCATTTCACCATCATTGCTCGCAATAACACTCTTTCTCATCCACGATTAGGTCTAGCCGTTCCGAAAAAGCAGATTAAAACTGCCGTCGGTCGTAACCGATTTAAGCGCCTGGCTCGTGAAAGCTTCCGTAATAAGCAACATCAACTTCCAAACAAAGATTTTGTTGTGATCGCGAAGAAAAGCGCGCAAGATTTAAGCAATGAGGAATTATTTAAATTGTTTGATAAGCTATGGCAACGCCTGTCTCGCCCTTCACGTGGATAGCCATTGGGCTCGTTTATCTGTATCGCTGGTTTATCAGCCCTTTGATTGGTCCTCGTTGCCGGTTCACACCAACTTGTTCCACTTACGCGCTAGAAGCTTTGAGAGCTCACGGTTTTGTAAAAGGATGTTGGTTATCAGGCAAACGTCTATTAAAATGCCACCCTTTGAATGAAGGGGGGTATGACCCCGTTCCACCAGTCCAAAAACAAGACAGAGATAACTAACGATGGATTCTCAACGTAATATCCTGCTCATCGGTTTGGCCCTGGTTTCTTTTTTGCTGTTTCAACAATGGCAAGTAGCGAAGAATCCAGAACCTCAAGCAGTTGAACAGGCTCAATCAAACAGCAGTCTACCTGCACCATCTTTTGCTGATGATCTAGACCCAGCTCCGGGACACCAGCAAGCTTCTGCAAAAACTATCACAGTAACGACTGATGTTTTAACTCTGTCGATCGACACCGTTGGTGGCGATGTGGTACATGCCGACCTAAATCAATATTCTGCTGAACTTGATTCTGCTGACCCGTTTGTTCTGCTAAAAGACACTCAAGGTCACCAGTTCATCGCGCAAAGCGGCCTTGTGGGTCCACAGGGTATCGACCTTAGCAGCACTAACCGCCCTCACTACAATGTAAGTGCAGACAGCTTTACGCTTGCTGATGGTCAAGACGAACTGCGCGTTCCGATGACTTTCACAGCAAACGGCCTTGAGTACACGAAGACTTACATCTTTAAGCGCGGCAGCTACGCACTTAACGTTGAGTACGATGTAGTTAACAACTCAGGTAACAACGCAACATTTGGTATGTACGCTCACCTGCGTCAAAACCTAATGGACGATGGCGGCAGCATCACGATGCCAACATACCGCGGCGGTGCTTTCTCTACAGAAGATACGCGTTACAAAAAATACAGCTTTGATGATATGCAGGATCGTAACCTGTCTATCAACCTAGCAGATGGCCAAGGTTGGGCAGCAATGATCCAACACTACTTCGCTGCTGCTTGGATTCCACGAAACGAGCCAGGCACAAACCTTTACACTCGTGTAATCGGTAATATGGGCGATATCGGTGTACGTATGCCGAACAAGACCATTGCAAATGGTGACCAAGCGAAGTTTGAAGCAACGCTATGGGTAGGTCCAAAACTTCAGGATCAAATGGAAGCCGTTGCGCCGAACCTAGACCTTGTTGTGGATTACGGCTGGCTATGGTTCATCGCGAAGCCACTACACTGGCTACTGTCTATGATTCACGGCTTCGTGTCTAACTGGGGTGTGGCAATCATCCTGTTGACCTTCGTGGTTCGTGGTGCAATGTACCCACTGACAAAAGCTCAATACACATCTATGGCGAAAATGCGCATGCTACAGCCTAAGCTGCAAGCAATGCGTGAACGTATCGGTGATGACCGCCAGCGTATGAGCCAAGAGATGATGGAACTGTACAAGAAAGAGAAAGTTAACCCACTTGGTGGCTGTCTACCTCTTATCCTTCAGATGCCAATCTTCATCTCGCTATACTGGGCACTAATGGAGTCGGTTGAGCTACGTCACTCTCCATTCTTCGGTTGGATTCATGACCTTTCAGCGCAGGACCCATACTACATCCTGCCACTACTGATGGGTGCTTCAATGTTCATGATCCAGAAGATGAGCCCAACAACAGTAACGGATCCTATGCAGCAGAAGATCATGACCTTCATGCCGGTTATGTTTACCTTCTTCTTCCTGTTCTTCCCATCAGGTCTGGTTCTTTACTGGTTGGTTTCGAACATCGTTACGCTTATCCAGCAAACTCTGATCTATAAAGGATTAGAGAAAAAAGGCTTACACACTAAGTAATCCTTTAGGAAATGATTGAGAAAGGCGGCCAAAAGGTCGCCTTTTTGTTTTTGGCTGATTACAATTCAGCTAATTAATTGGTTCTGGCTCCCTAGGGCAATAAACCCTACAGCCCAGCTCAAAAGGCAAGATTATGACTACAGATACGATTGTCGCTCAAGCGACCGCACCTGGTCGTGGCGGTGTCGGCATTATTCGTGTTTCCGGCCCCAAGGCCAATTTGGTGGCAGAGGAAGTGACGGGTAAAACACTCAAACCTCGCTACGCAGAATATCTGCCATTTCAGGCAGAGAACGGGGCTGTGCTCGACCAGGGCATCGCTCTGTACTTCCCTAACCCACATTCGTTTACCGGCGAAGATGTACTTGAACTGCAAGGCCATGGTGGCCCTGTCGTCATGGACATGCTGATTAAACGTATCCTGGGCATTGAAGGCGTGCGTGCTGCACGTCCGGGGGAATTCTCTGAACGTGCATTCCTCAACGATAAAATGGACCTGACGCAAGCAGAGGCGATTGCCGACCTGATTGATGCCAGTTCTGAAGAAGCGGCGAAATCAGCCCTGCAATCACTGCAAGGCCAGTTCTCTCAACGCATTCAAACGCTGGTGGAATCACTGATTCACCTGCGCATCTATGTAGAAGCTGCCATTGATTTCCCAGAAGAAGAAATTGATTTTCTTGCCGACGGCAAAGTGGCTGGAGATCTGCAAACTATCATCGATAACCTTGATGCCGTGCGCCGTGAAGCCAATCAAGGCGCAATTATGCGAGAAGGTATGAAGGTGGTTATCGCGGGTCGCCCTAACGCAGGTAAATCCAGTCTTCTGAACGCACTCTCTGGTAAAGAATCCGCCATCGTGACTGATATCGCAGGTACCACTCGTGACGTACTGAGAGAACACATCCACATTGATGGTATGCCACTGCACATCATCGATACTGCTGGCTTGCGTGACGCCTCCGATGAAGTCGAAAAAATCGGTATCGAGCGCGCTTGGGATGAAATTGCACAAGCAGACCGAGTTCTGTTTATGGTCGACGGCACCACAACTGATGCGACCGATCCAAAGGACATCTGGCCCGACTTTGTTGATCGCCTGCCAGACAGTATTGGTATGACGGTGATCCGCAACAAAGCCGATCAAACCGGTGAAGAGATGGGGATCTGTCATGTGAACAACCCCACTCTGATCCGCCTGTCGGCAAAAACAGGGACTGGTGTTGACGCCTTACGTGCACATTTGAAAGAGTGCATGGGCTTCTCGGGTAATACCGAGGGTGGCTTTATGGCTCGTCGCCGTCATCTGGATGCATTAGAACGCGCTGCACAGCACCTTCAAATCGGTCAGGAGCAGCTTGAAGGCTATATGGCGGGTGAGATACTCGCAGAAGAGCTGCGCATCACTCAGCAACATCTGAACGAGATTACCGGGGAGTTCAGCTCAGACGACTTGCTCGGCCGTATTTTCTCTTCATTCTGTATCGGCAAATAATATAACGCGCGGTGTTAAGCTTAGGTTTATCACCGCGTTTCTTTTTGTACCCTCGCTCATCGTACGAGCGCAAGTATGGCTTATAAGGAAGATAAATGATCCACATAATTACAGGCAGTACCCTGGGTGGCGCTGAATACGTGGGGGATCACCTGAGTGATCTACTTATCGAGAACGGATTTGAAACCACGATCCACAACCAACCGGAATTGGCGTCAATTGACAATCACGGCACCTGGCTGGTGATCACCTCTACTCACGGTGCAGGTGAATACCCAGATAACATTCAGCCGTTTATTGCCGCACTACAGAATACACCGCCAAAGATGACGGATGTTAGGTTTGCTGTGATTGCAATTGGTGACTCAAGCTATGATACGTTCTGTGCCGCTGGACAGCATGCGTATGATTTACTGGAAGACATCGGTGCAACCCCAATCACAGACTGCTTAAAGATTGATGTCCTTAGCCATGAAGTGCCAGAAGACGCCGCAGAAGAATGGCTAAAAGAGAACATCGAACGATTTTAACTGCCACTTTATCCTACTTACAGAGTCGCATTGCGGCTCTGTCCTACCCGATGTGAATAACTTTTTCTCCAAGCAGCCAATCAACCGATTAAAAAATGAGCAACCAGACTGTGGATAAGTAAGCTAATATCCAGTTACTTTCCTTTAGTTATCCAAAGAACAACTTTGATCGTTTCCCCCCCCTGTGTATAACCACCCATTTTGATCCCAGCTAATCCTCGATCAGATCCAAGCAAGATCACAAGATATGATCCAAAGAAGATCCATGATCTTGTTGATCATTTTTCGGTTATCCACAGAAACGGTCGATCCTAATAATAGATCTAATAAAAGATCATATATATAGATCTTATATATATATTACTTGGAGCTTAAAATGGATAAAGCGAGAAAACGATTTTCTCTGTGGCATAAAGCAGGTAAAATGCTGCTCCTTTATCTGTCCAATAAATCCTTTGAATACCTGAGGTCGGTTCATGCTTTATCACGAAAATTTTGACGTCATTGTTGTTGGTGGCGGACATGCTGGAACGGAAGCCGCACTCGCATCTGCACGTACAGGACAAAAAACGCTTCTCCTTACCCATAACATCGATACATTAGGCCAAATGTCTTGTAATCCGGCGATTGGTGGTATTGGTAAAGGTCATTTAGTTAAAGAAGTGGATGCAATGGGCGGTTTGATGGCGCAAGCTATTGACCATGCAGGTATTCAATTTAGAACGCTTAATGCCTCTAAAGGTCCGGCAGTACGAGCAACTCGTGCTCAAGCTGATCGTGCCCTTTACAAAGCCTACGTTCGCAGCGCATTAGAAAATGCACCAAACCTAACGCTATTCCAACAATCGGTAGATGATCTGATTGTTGAACAGGATCATGTGGTTGGTGTCGTGACTCAAATGGGTCTTAAATTCCACGCCAAATCGGTTGTATTGACGGTTGGTACCTTCCTGGGTGGTAAGATCCATATCGGTATGGAAAGTTCTTCTGGTGGCCGTGCAGGTGATCCACCATCGATCGCACTTGCTGATCGTCTACGTGAACTGCCATTCCGCGTGGATCGTCTCAAAACAGGGACACCACCACGTATTGATGCTCGCACCGTTGATTTCTCTGTACTCGAAGAGCAACACGGAGATAACCCAACACCAGTATTCTCATTTCTGGGTAATCGTGAGCAACATCCACGTCAAATTCCGTGTTTCATCACTCACACCAACGAAAGTACACACGATGTGATCCGCGCTAACCTTGATCGCAGTCCGATGTACGCTGGCGTTATCGAAGGCATTGGTCCTCGTTACTGTCCATCGATTGAAGACAAAGTGATGCGTTTTGCTGACAAAAACAGTCACCAGATTTTTATCGAGCCAGAAGGCCTGACAACCAACGAGCTGTACCCGAATGGTATTTCGACCAGCTTGCCGTTTGATGTTCAGGTACAAATTGTTCGTTCAATGAAAGGTTTTGAGAACGCACACATTGTGCGTCCGGGTTACGCGATTGAGTACGATTTCTTTGATCCTCGTGATTTGAAGCAGACGTACGAAACGAAATTTATCCATGGTTTGTTCTTTGCAGGCCAAATTAACGGTACAACCGGGTACGAAGAAGCGGCCGCTCAAGGCTTGATGGCGGGTTTGAACGCAAGTTTGTACAGCCAGGGCAAAGAAGGCTGGAACCCACGTCGTGATCAGGCTTACATGGGCGTATTGATTGATGACCTATCCACCATGGGCACCAAAGAACCGTACCGCATGTTTACGTCTCGCGCGGAATACCGTCTGTTGCTACGTGAAGACAATGCTGATTTACGTTTAACGGAAAAAGCGCGTGAGCTTGGTTTGGTTGATGATGTGCGTTGGGCACGATTCAATGAAAAAATCGAAAACATGGAAACGGAGCGTCAACGCCTGAAGTCAACCTGGATGAATCCAAACTCAGCGGGCATCGATGAGCTCAACAAACTGCTAAAAACACCAATGGCGCGTGAAGCCAGTGGTGAGGATCTGCTGCGTCGACCAGAGATCTCATACTCTCAGTTGACTCAATTAGACGCATTTGCACCAGCTTTGGACGATCAACAGGCTGCTGAGCAGGTTGAAATCCAGGTGAAATACGATGGCTACATCAAGCGTCAGCAAGAGGAGATCGAGAAGTCACTCCGCCACGAACACACCAAGTTACCGGTTGATCTGGATTACAAACAAGTAAAAGGTCTATCGAACGAGGTAGTGGCAAAATTAAGTGAAGCGAAGCCTGAAAGCATCGGTATCGCATCTCGTATTTCAGGAATTACACCAGCTGCTATTTCTATTCTACTGGTTCACCTGAAGAAGCATGGCTTACTGAAAAAAGGTGAGGACGAGTAATGAGTGTACTTCGAACTAAACTGGATGCATTGATTGCTCAAACCGACCTTGAAGTGTCAGAAAAGCAACGTGATCAGCTGGTCGGTTATGTTGAATTGCTCGACAAATGGAACAAAGCGTACAATTTGACGTCAGTACGTGACCCACTTGAGATGTTAGTGAAACATATTCTTGATAGCATAGTGGTTAGCGCTCACTTACCAGGTAAGCGCTTTATCGACGTTGGTACTGGCCCTGGATTACCGGGTATCCCATTAGCGATCATGAATCCGGACAAAGAATTCTACCTGCTCGACAGCTTGGGTAAACGCATTCGTTTTCTAAAACAGGTCGTGCACACACTAGGTCTGAAGAACGTCACTCCGGTCCAAAGCCGCGTAGAAGAGTTCCAGCCTGAAGAAAAATTCGATGGTGTGTTGAGTCGTGCTTTTGCTTCAATGACGGATATGGTGGAATGGTGTCACCATCTGCCGAAACAGGAAAATGGATTGTTTCTTGCATTGAAAGGTCAGCACCCTAAAGATGAAATAGATCTGCTTCCTGAGTGGTGTTATGTGACCGATGTCGTATCTTTGACTGTTCCTGAGTTGGAAGGGGATCGTCATCTAGTAATCTTATCGCGCAAGGAAAATTAGCGAGGTAGTCGTGTGGGTAAAATTGTAGCAATCGCCAACCAGAAAGGTGGGGTCGGCAAAACAACAACGTGCATTAACTTAGCGGCTTCGATGGCGGCAACAAAGCGCAAAGTTTTGGTTATCGATCTTGACCCTCAAGGTAATGCTACGATGGCCAGTGGTGTTGATAAGTACATGGTGGATGCCACCGCATACGATCTTTTAGTGGAAGACACGCCATTTGAACAAGTGGTGTGCTCTGAAACAACCGGAAAGTATGATCTTATCGCAGCAAACGGTGATGTTACCGCAGCAGAAATCAAACTGATGGAAGTTTTCGCGCGCGAAGTTCGCCTGAAAAATGCGTTATCGTCAGTTCGTGATAACTATGATTTCATCTTTATCGATTGTCCCCCTTCTCTAAACCTTCTTACAATCAACGCTATGGCTGCAGCTGATTCAGTGTTGGTGCCAATGCAATGTGAATACTTTGCGTTAGAAGGTTTAACTGCTCTTATGGATACAATTAGCAAATTAGCGGCGGTAGTGAATGAAAACCTGAAAATTGAAGGTTTGTTACGCACTATGTACGATCCGCGCAACCGCTTATCGAATGAAGTATCCGATCAACTTAAAAAGCACTTTGGTACTAAAGTTTACCGCACAGTGATTCCACGTAATGTTCGTCTGGCCGAAGCGCCTAGCCATGGTAAACCTGCCATGTATTACGATAAGTACTCTGCGGGTGCCAAAGCGTATCTTGCCTTAGCGGGTGAGATGCTTCGCCGCGAAGAAATCCCAGTTTAACTCTAACCTAAGGAATTCAATCCCATGTCTAAGCGTGGTCTAGGAAAAGGACTGGATGCGTTGTTGTCGACCAGTTCATTTGCTCGTGAGAAACAGCATATTGCATCGCAAAGCCAAGCCTTATCAGCAGACGGTGAGTTAATTGAACTCGCGATTGGTCAATTGCAGCCGGGTGTCTACCAACCGCGTAAAGATATGGCACCAGAAGCGCTGGAAGAATTGGCGGCTTCCATTCAATCACAAGGCATCATTCAGCCGATTGTGGTCCGTCAGGTGAATAGTGGCCAATACGAGATCATTGCTGGTGAACGACGTTGGCGCGCTGCTAAGCAAGCAGGATTGAAGCGTGTTCCATGCCTGGTGAAAAAGGTAGAAGACCGCGCTGCGATTGCCATGGCGTTGATTGAGAACATTCAACGTGAAGACCTCAATGTCATCGAAGAGGCGCAGGCTCTGGAGCGTTTGCAAGATGAGTTTACCCTGACTCACCAGCAGGTTTCTGACGTGATAGGCAAATCAAGAACGACGGTCAGTAACTTACTGCGTTTGAATCAGCTTGAGCTTGAAGTAAAGCGCTTAGTTGCTGATAAAAAACTAGAAATGGGCCATGCCCGTGCACTTTTAGCTCTAGAAGGTGAGCAGCAAATCGAAGTCGCTTTGCAGGTTGCAAACAAACAAATGACTGTTCGTCAAACCGAACAGTTAGTAAAAAAGTGTTTAGCGCCACAAAATGAGCAAAAAGGGCAACAAGAAGATACCGAAGCTATGCAAATGTCGCATAAATTAAGCCAGATGCTTGACGCTAAAGTTTCTTTGGTTCGTTCTGCAAGCGGAAAAGCGAAACTGACGATAAGTATTGATGAACCTCACAAATTAGAGCAACTTATTGCCAAGCTTGAGGCCTAAGTGAGATAATTGATTTAGGTCAATTAACTGAATAATTCGAATTTTGTGCGAAAGTTGTCGTTTTGTAAACAAAACTGTAAGTTTTTGATGCAATTTAATTGCATTCGGTTGGACTGAACGTATAATTTTCGCCAATTTCCCTGCACAGAGAGTTTAGTGCGAAGTGGATATTACTAGAGGTACGAATACATGGTAGCTGCGTTAGCTAGACCAGGACGAGAGCTTGCAAGGCAATTGTTAATGATCGAGTCTGGCGCGGTTATTTTTGTGGCTGCAGGAATGGCGTTAGCCGTAAATCCTGATTGGGGACTTTCAGCGTTAATTGGTGGGGGCATTTTTGTCATTGCCAATGCAGTTTTCGCATTATGTGCTTTCATGTTTAGTGGAGCTCGCGCTGCCAAGCGCATCGCTGCCTCCTTCTATACAGGTGAAGTACTGAAAATTCTCATCACGGTTGCACTGTTCTATGTCGCCTACATGTATATGCAGGTGGAACTTGTTCCCCTCAAACTAACCTATTTGCTGGTACTAGGTATTAATATCTTTGCACCAGTGCTATTCATTAACAACAAAAAATAGGATGAGTTATGGCTGCGCCAGGTGAAGCGCTAACATCGTCCGGATACATTGCCCACCACCTTTCTAACCTATCGTTATACAAGTTAGGCTTAGTTGCGGAGGAGACAAGTTTCTGGAACGTACATATCGATAGCCTGTTTTTTTCTTGGTTTACTGGTTTAATTTTCCTCGGAATTTTTTACAAAGTAGCGAAGAGAACAACAGCGGGTGTACCGGGTAAGCTTCAGTGTGCTGTAGAAATGATCGTAGAATTTGTCGCTGATAACGTCAAAGATACGTTCCATGGACGCAACCCACTGATCGCGCCTTTAGCACTGACTATCTTTTGTTGGGTATTTTTGATGAACGTGATGGACTTAGTCCCGATCGACTTCTTACCATACCCAGCAGAACATTGGCTTGGTATTCCTTACCTTAAGGTCGTACCGTCTGCTGATGTGAATATCACCATGGCTATGGCTCTAGGCGTTTTTGCATTGATGATTTTCTACAGCATCAAAGTGAAAGGTCTAGGTGGATTCGCAAAAGAACTTGCACTACATCCATTCAATCACCCACTGATGATTCCGTTTAACCTACTGATTGAAGTGGTATCGCTACTTGCGAAACCTCTATCACTTGGTATGCGTCTATTCGGTAACATGTTCGCGGGTGAGGTTGTATTCATTCTTTGTGCGGCAATGCTACCATGGTACTTACAATGGATGGGTTCACTACCGTGGGCAATCTTCCATATCTTGGTTATTACGATTCAAGCCTTCGTATTCATGATGTTGACAATTGTTTACCTGTCAATGGCACACGAAGATCCTGATCATTAATTTTTTTAGCTTTTTTATTTGGGCACTAAGCCAACAACTATAAATTGGAGATAGTAATGGAAACTTTACTGAGCTTTTCTGCAATCGCCGTAGGTATTATCGTCGGTCTTGCTTCTCTTGGTACAGCGATTGGTTTCGCACTGCTAGGTGGTAAATTCCTAGAAGGTGCAGCACGTCAACCAGAAATGGCTCCTATGCTACAAGTTAAGATGTTCATCATCGCAGGTCTACTTGATGCGGTTCCAATGATCGGTATCGTAATCGCGCTACTATTCACTTTCGCAAACCCATTCGTTGGTCAACTAGGTTAATCACCTTTAACTCGGGACGAGCTTCGGCTTGTCACTGATTAACACTAAGTCCAAATAGAGGGGTAGCTGTTGTGAACATAAACGCAACTCTGCTAGGTCAAGCAATCTCGTTCGCACTATTTGTGTGGTTCTGCATGAAGTATGTATGGCCACCATTGATGCAAGCGATCGAAGAACGTCAAAAGAAAATCGCTGACGGTCTTCAAGCAGCTGAACGTGCTGCTAAAGACTTGGATCTAGCACAAGCCAACGCTTCTGATCAGTTGAAAGAAGCGAAGCGCACAGCAACTGAGATCATCGAGCAAGCGAATAAGCGTAAGTCTCAAATTCTAGAAGAAGCTCGCGAGGAAGCTCAGGCAGAACGCCAGAAAATCCTAACGCAAGCAGAAGCTGAACTTGAAGCTGAGCGTAATCGTGCACGCGATGAGCTGCGCAAACAAGTTGCTACTCTGGCTGTAGCTGGTGCTGAGAAAATCCTTGAGCGTACTATCGATAAAGATGCGCAAAAAGATATTCTCGACAACATTACTGCAAAACTTTAAGTCTGGGGGCGCATATGTCTGATTTGACTACAATCGCACGCCCCTATGCTAAAGCAGCCTTCGACTTTGCGGTAGAAAAAGACCAACTCGACCAATGGGGTCAAATGCTGTCTTTTGCTGCTGAAGTTGCTAAAAACGAACAAATGAGTGAACTGCTAACCAGTTCATTCTCTGCTGAAAAAATGGCAGAAATATTTGTTGCAGTTTGCGGTGACCAAGTTGATGCAAACGGTCAAAACCTTTTAAAGGTGATGGCTGAGAATGGTCGTTTAACGGCCCTTCCCGATGTTTGTGAGCAATTCTTCATTCTGAAGAAAGAGCATGAGAAAGAAGTTGATGTTGAAGTAATTTCAGCGTCAGAACTTTCTGATGAACAGCTTGCAAATATCGGCAGCAAACTTGAAGCGCGTCTTGAACGTAAAGTGAAGCTGAATTGCAGTGTAGATGAGACCCTACTTGGTGGGGTTATTATTCGAGCCGGAGACCTAGTCATCGATGACTCAGCGCGTGGTCGTTTGAACCGCCTGAGCGATGCATTGCAGTCTTAATGGGGATTGGAGCATGCAACTTAATTCCACGGAAATTAGCGATCTGATCAAACAACGTATCGAATCTTTCGAAGTTGTTAGTGAAGCTCGTAACGAGGGTACTATCGTATCGGTAAGCGATGGTATCATCCGCATCCACGGCCTAGCGGACGTGATGCAAGGTGAAATGATTGAATTACCGGGTGGCCGTTTTGCACTGGCACTTAACCTTGAGCGTGACTCGGTTGGTGCAGTTGTAATGGGCCCATATGCTGACCTTAGGGAAGGCATGAAAGTTACAGGTACTGGCCGCATTCTTGAAGTGCCAGTTGGTCCAGAACTACTAGGCCGCGTAGTAAACACGCTGGGTGAGCCTATCGATGGTAAAGGTCCAATCGAAGCGAAAATGACTTCGCCTGTAGAAGTGATCGCACCAGGTGTAATCGACCGTAAATCGGTAGACCAACCTGTGCAAACTGGTTATAAGTCAGTTGACTCAATGATCCCAATCGGTCGTGGTCAGCGTGAACTTATCATCGGTGACCGTCAGATTGGTAAAACAGCACTGGCGATCGATGCGATCATCAACCAGAAAGACTCTGGTATTTTCTCAATCTACGTAGCAATCGGTCAGAAAGCATCGACTATTGCTAACGTGGTTCGCAAACTAGAAGAGCACGGCGCACTACAAAACACTATCGTTGTAGTTGCATCCGCTTCTGAATCTGCAGCGCTACAATACTTAGCGCCATACGCAGGTTGTGCGATGGGTGAATACTTCCGCGATCGCGGCGAAGACGCACTGATTGTTTACGATGATCTATCTAAGCAAGCAGTAGCTTACCGTCAGATCTCTCTACTACTTAAACGTCCACCAGGCCGTGAGGCATTCCCAGGTGACGTATTCTACTTACACTCTCGTCTACTAGAGCGTGCAGCTCGTGTAAGCGAAGAGTACGTAGAGCGTTTCACTAACGGTGAAGTGAAAGGTAAGACTGGTTCTTTGACTGCTCTTCCTATCATCGAAACTCAAGCAGGTGACGTTTCAGCATTCGTACCGACTAACGTAATCTCAATTACCGATGGTCAGATCTTCCTACAAACTGAGCTATTCAACGCAGGCGTACGTCCAGCTGTTGACCCTGGTATCTCAGTATCTCGTGTAGGTGGTTCAGCTCAGACGAAAATCATCAAGAAACTATCAGGTGGTATCCGTACAGCACTAGCTGCATACCGCGAACTAGCAGCATTTGCTCAGTTCTCTTCTGACCTTGATGAAGCAACGAAGAAACAGCTAGACCATGGTCAAAAAGTTACAGAACTAATGAAGCAGAAGCAGTACGCTCCAATGTCTGTATTTGACCAAGCGCTAACTATCTTCGCGGCAGAGCGCGGTTACCTTGATGATATAGAACTAAACAAAGTTCTAGATTTCGAGGCGGCTCTACTATCGTACGCTCGCGGTCAATACGCTGAACTAGCAGCTGAGATCGACAAGTCTGGTGCTTACAACGATGAAATCGAAGCTCAGTTGAAGAAACTGACTGACGACTTCAAAGCAACCCAAACTTGGTAATTAGGTCGGTGGCAGTTTCTGCCACCAACTAACGGAGAGTAACGATGGCCGGCGCAAAAGAGATACGTAATAAAATCGGTAGTGTTAAAAGCACGCAGAAAATTACGAAAGCGATGGAAATGGTAGCAGCTTCAAAAATGCGTCGCTCTCAAGATGCAATGGAAGCTTCTCGTCCATACGCTGAAACAATGCGTAAAGTGATCGGTCATGTGGCAAACGCAAATCTAGAGTACCGTCATCCGTACCTAGAAGAGCGTGAAGCTAAACGTGTTGGTTACATCATCGTTTCGACAGACCGTGGTCTGTGTGGTGGTTTGAACATTAACGTGTTCAAGAAAGCCGTTACAGACATGCAAGCATGGAAAGAAAAAGGTGCTGAAATTGAGCTAGCGGTAATTGGCTCAAAAGCGACCGGTTTCTTTAAACATGGTGGCGCAAAAGTTGCGGCACAGGTTTCTGGCCTTGGTGATAATCCAAGCCTGGAAGACCTAATCGGTTCTGTTGGCGTAATGCTTAAGAAATACGATGAAGGTGAACTGGACCGTCTATACGTAGTGTTCAACAAGTTTGTGAACACTATGGTTCAGCAACCAACGATCGATCAATTGCTACCTTTGCCTAAATCGGACAGCAAAGAGATGCAGCGTGAGCACTCATGGGACTACATCTATGAGCCTGAGCCAAAACCTCTACTGGATACGCTACTAGTGCGTTACGTAGAGTCTCAGGTATACCAAGGTGTGGTAGAGAACCTTGCTTGTGAGCAAGCGGCTCGAATGATTGCGATGAAGGCTGCAACGGATAACGCAACCAACTTGATTGATGATTTGGAACTTGTGTACAACAAAGCCCGTCAGGCTGCGATCACACAAGAACTGTCGGAAATCGTTGGTGGTGCATCTGCGGTTTAAGCTTAGGTAAAACGAAATAGTTTAGAGGATTAACGATGGCTACAGGTAAGATCGTACAGATCATCGGTGCGGTAGTCGACGTAGAGTTCCCACAGAGCGATGTACCTAGTGTATATGACGCTCTAAACGTAACGGACTCAAAAGAGCGTCTAGTTCTTGAAGTTCAACAACAGCTAGGCGGTGGCGTAGTTCGTTGTATCGTAATGGGTAGCTCTGATGGTTTACGTCGTGGAGTAGAAGTGGTTAACACTGGCGCTCCAATTTCAGTACCAGTAGGTACTAAAACTCTAGGTCGTATCATGAACGTCCTAGGTGACGCGATTGATGAGTGTGGTGAAATCGGTGCGGAAGAGACTTACTCTATCCACCGTGCAGCACCAAGCTACGAAGAGCAATCAAACGAAACAGCACTTCTAGAAACGGGTGTTAAAGTAATCGACCTAATTTGTCCATTCGCTAAGGGTGGTAAAATCGGTCTATTCGGTGGTGCAGGTGTAGGTAAGACCGTTAACATGATGGAACTTATCAACAACATCGCACTACAACACTCAGGTCTATCAGTATTTGCTGGTGTTGGTGAGCGTACTCGTGAAGGTAACGATTTCTACTTTGAAATGCAGGAAGCGGGCGTTGTAAACGTTGAGAATCCTGAAGAATCTAAAGTAGCAATGGTTTACGGTCAGATGAACGAGCCACCGGGCAACCGTCTACGTGTTGCACTGACTGGTCTTACAATGGCAGAACGTTTCCGTGACGAAGGTCGTGACGTACTACTGTTCATTGATAACATCTACCGTTACACACTTGCAGGTACTGAGGTATCAGCACTTCTAGGTCGTATGCCTTCTGCGGTAGGTTACCAGCCAACTCTTGCAGAAGAGATGGGTGTACTACAGGAGCGTATCACGTCAACTAAGCAAGGTTCTATCACGTCTGTACAGGCGGTATACGTACCTGCGGATGACTTGACTGACCCGTCTCCAGCAACAACGTTCGCGCACTTGGATGCAACGGTTGTACTTAACCGTAACATCGCAGCAATGGGTCTATACCCAGCGATCGACCCACTAGATTCAACGTCTCGTCAGCTAGACCCACTAGTAGTAGGTCAAGATCACTACGACATCGCTCGTGGCGTTCAGCAGACACTTCAGCGCTACAAAGAGCTGAAAGACATCATCGCGATTCTAGGTATGGACGAGCTATCTGAAGAAGATAAGCAAGTTGTATCTCGTGCACGTAAGATTGAGCGTTTCCTTACTCAGCCTTACCACGTAGCGGAAGTATTTACAGGTGACCCGGGCGTTTACGTACCTCTTAAAGAGACTCTACGTGGCTTTAAAGGTCTACTAGCTGGTGAATACGATGACATTCCAGAGCAGGCATTTATGTACTGCGGTAGCATCGATGATGCTATTGAGAATGCTAAGAAGCTATAAGGCTAACTAGGAGGCGATATGGCACCAATAACCTTTCACCTAGACGTAGTAAGCGCTGAGAAACGCATTTTCTCTGGTCGTGTAGAGACGTTTCAGGTGACCGGTAGCGAAGGTGAGCTTGGTATTTTCCATGGCCATACTCCGCTTCTGACCGCTATTCAGCCTGGTATGGTGCGTATTGTGAAACAGCACGGCCACGAAGAGTTCATTTATGTCTCTGGTGGTATGGTCGAAGTTCAGCCTGGTACTGCTACAGTACTGGCTGATACAGCGATTCGTGGTGAAGATCTAGACGCAGCGAAGGCAGAAGAAGCTAAGCGTCGTGCTGAGGAGAATATCCAGAACCAGCATGGCGATATGGACTTCGCACAAGCGGCCAGTGAACTGGCTAAAGCCATTGCTCAGCTACGAGTTATCGAGCTGACCAAAAAGCGTCGCTAAGCTCAATTAGCAACGTTGCATGAAAAAGGCGGCCAAATGGTCGCCTTTTTGATTATTTTTAGTTAGAAATTGACCTTTCACCATTAACTTATCCCTTCAAGCTGTCTAAAATATCCGCCGATTAAATAAATAACGTCAATAGGTTGTCCATGAAATTCAGTGCTGTAATTCTTGCTGCGGGTAAAGGAACCCGTATGTATTCGAATATGCCTAAAGTGCTTCACACTTTGGCAGGGAAGCCAATGGCAAAACATGTCATTGATACATGTACCGGTCTTGGTGCTCAAAATATTCACCTAGTTTACGGTCATGGTGGTGATCAAATGAAACAGGTGCTAGCGGAAGAGCCAGTAAACTGGGTCCTTCAGGCGGAGCAGCTAGGTACTGGTCATGCGGTGGATCAGGCGTCAGCACAGTTCGAAGATGACGAGAAAATTCTTATCTCGTATGGGGATGTACCACTGATTTCTGCGGAAACTATTGAGAGCTTACTTGATGCCCAGCCAACGGGTGGTATCGCGTTGCTGACGGTAGTTCTGGATAACCCGACTGGTTATGGACGTATCGTGCGTAAGAATGGTCCTGTCGTTGCTATCGTCGAGCAGAAAGACGCCACCGAAGAACAAAAACAGATCAAAGAAATCAACACAGGTGTGATGGTTGCGACTGGTGGTGATCTGAAGCGTTGGTTGTCAGGCTTAAACAACAATAATGCGCAAGGCGAGTACTACCTGACTGACATCATTGCTGCTGCTCACGATGAAGGTCGTGCAGTGGAAGCTGTCCATCCAGTGAATGCGATTGAAGTTGAAGGCGTGAATGATCGTGCCCAGCTTGCTCGTCTAGAGCGCGCATTCCAATCGATGCAAGCGCAAAAACTGCTTGAGCAGGGTGTTATGCTACGTGATCCAGCTCGCTTTGACTTACGTGGTGAGCTTCAATGCGGCATGGACTGCGAAATTGATGTGAACGTTATTATCGAAGGTAGTGTATCGCTTGGTGATAACGTGGTTATCGGTGCTGGCTGTGTTTTGAAAGATTGTGAGATTGATGACAACACGATCGTCCGTCCATACAGCGTGATTGAAGGTGCAACCGTTGGTGAAGATTGTACTGTTGGTCCATTCACTCGTCTGCGTCCTGGCGCGGATATGCGTAACGACTCTCACGTCGGTAACTTTGTCGAAGTGAAGAATGCGCGAATTGGTGAAGGCTCTAAAGCGAACCATCTGACTTATCTGGGCGATGCAGAAATTGGCCAACGCACTAACATTGGCGCTGGCACGATTACGTGTAATTACGATGGTGCGAACAAGTTCAAAACCATCATCGGTGATGATGTTTTCGTTGGTTCGGATAGCCAGTTAGTGGCACCTGTGGCTATCGCTGATGGTGCGACTATTGGTGCAGGCACTACTCTGACTAAAGACGTAGCCGAAGGTGAGTTAGTGATTACTCGTGCTAAAGAGCGCAGAATCACAGGCTGGCAACGTCCGGTAAAGAAAAAGTAACGCATCTCAGCGTAAGATAAATTTAAACCAAAGCCGCTCAAATTGAGCGGCTTTGTTGTTTTCCTTCTTGATTACACTGTTTGGACTAGTAGCTTGGAATTGCGATGCGTTTCTCCAGCCAGCGTACAGCCTGAGAGACAAAGAGAATCAATAGTAAGTACTCCAGAACTAAGAAGGTGTATATCTCTAATGGTAAGTACTCATTGACCACCAGCTCGTTAGCCCGACGTGTAAGATCACTCAGTCCAATGACACTGACCAGTGAACTCATTTTGAGGATATAGACAAACTGATTGCCCAGCGGCGGTAATATTTGCCTGAACGCCTGAGGCAAAATAACCAAGCGCATCTTTTGCCAGTAATTTAAACCTATCGACTCTGCCGCTTGATGCTGACCGCGACTGATTGCCTGAATCCCACCACGAAACACTTCCGCCATAAATGCACTCTCCGCAATGGTTAACGCGATCACCCCAGCCCAGTAATGATTGAGTGAGACTGAAAGTAACGTAGGCATGCCGTAATACACCCAAAGCAGCAATACCAGAACCGGAATAGAGCGAATCACTTCAACATAAATACGGTTTACCCATTTTAGCGCAGGCGAATTAGATAGGGCGGGTAAGGCGATGAGTAACCCCAGAGTCATGGCAAACAGCATACTCAGAAGTGATACTTGAATCGTGTCATTAAATCCAGACACTAAGAATCGAAGGTTTGTCCGTCCTTGTTCTGTCGAGGGGTCGAGCACGTACCAGCCCCATTGATAATCAGAGCAGCCAGTCAGTAATGGTAGTGAAGTGGAGAGCCAAAGATATCGATAATTCACGTTGATTTCCTGAATTAACCAAACATTTCCATTGTTACTGCTATGTTTTTCAATGGGGTTGTAATAAAGGTTAATCAGTAACCTGTATAAGGTCATTAATGTTAAGGGAATAAACATGAAAAAATTTTTGCTCACTTTAGGCATATGTTTACTCACCATGACTCAAGTTGCGTACGCCCAGAGTCGTCTTCAAGATATTTTAGACAAAGGGGTATTAAGAGTTGGCACTACGGGTGACTGGAACCCGATGACAATGAAAGATCCTGCGACGAATAGTTATCGAGGGTTCGATATTGATGTGATGACGGAGCTAGCTAGAGATCTTGGGGTAAAAGTGGAATACGTAGCTACAGACTGGAAGACGTTGGTGAACGGAATTATCGCCAACAAGTACGACATCACCGGAAGCGCGTCATTAAATATGTCACGTGCCAAAGTGGCCGGATATAGCCAGCCTTATTTTTATCTTGCGTTTGTGCCAGTCGTACAGAAGAGCGACCTCGAGAAATATACCGATTGGGCTGATTTTGATAACTCTGAGGTGAAAGTCGCGGCGACATTAGGCACGGTACAAGAAAAGATGGTGAAAGAGTTTTTCCCTTCCGCGCAGCATATTGTGATAGAAGCGCCCGCGCGAGATTTTCAGGAGCTATTAGCCCGCCGCGCTGACGTGTCAGTGACATCGAATGTAGAAGCCGCCACGCTGGTGGAGAAATTTAGTCAGTTAGCGATAGTACCAGTTGAAACACCTCGCAGGCCAACACCGATAGCCATGTTACTGCCACAAGATGATCAGGTCTGGATTAACTACATCAATCACTGGGTGAAGCTGAAAGAAACCCAAGGGTTCTTCAAGCAAGTTGCTGAAAAATGGGGCTTAAAAAGCCTATAAAAAGCAAAGAGCCGTATAGAACGGCTCTTGTTATCACCAGGTTGTCATCGAACTCTAGTGTAGCGTTACTCTTCGCTGACCACGCGAGAATTGTCTGGTGTAGCAAAGTGCTTAGCCAGCTCTCGATTAGACAGAATATAGCCGACCCACAAACCAGCCATACAAATCACAATCGCGATACCAGTGACCGATTGAGCCTGGCTGGCCATCGCAGCAACAAATGCGCTGGCAAGACTACTTACGCAGATCTGTAAGCTGTTTTGCAAGCCAGCTGCGGTTGCTGGGCTTTGATGAGCACTCTCTAGCGCTCGGTTTACTACGATTGGGTATAGCGCACCGTTTGCGACAGCGATCAGACAGAAAGGCGTCAGAATTGGCCAGATAGAGGTTAACGTCCATTGTGACGCAACGAATACCATCAGTGCCGCGACACTAAATAAGCCTATCAACTGGCGTAAAACGTTTTTGTCGCCATATTTGCGCACACCGACTTTGCCTAAGTAGCCACCAGCCATGAACGCAATAGTTTGTGG
Organism: Vibrio natriegens NBRC 15636 = ATCC 14048 = DSM 759; assembly: GCF_035621455.1. Lineage (NCBI taxonomy): Bacteria > Pseudomonadati > Pseudomonadota > Gammaproteobacteria > Vibrionales > Vibrionaceae > Vibrio > Vibrio natriegens. The sequence goes on along the minus strand of NZ_CP141822.1, from coordinate 3,155,083 downwards.
AATAAAGCTCATACCAATGTCTTTGGCTTCATAACCCAGTTGCGCCATGATTTCTGGCATACCTGTCAGGTAAGCAAAGAATGCAGCGGAAGCGGTGGCAAACATAGTCACGTTGCCAAGGTAAGTCTTAGAGCCCAGCAGTGCTTTAATATCTGTTGAGATGCTGGTCTGCTTTACTTCCACCTTTTCGTCTTTCTGCATCATGGTTGCCACGACAAGCAATACGCCAACCAGTGTTAAAGTGATAAAAATACTGTGCCAGCCAAAGTTGTCTGCCAGTACCACACCTAATTGAGGAGCAAGCGCTGGTGATAAGGCAACCAAAGGCATAATAGTGGCGAAAATCTGCTGGCTGCTGCTCGAGTAACGTTTAATAACCATCGCTTGCCAGATAACCGCTGGTGCACAGACACCGATAGCTTGGACAAAGCGGAGAGAGAGTAGCTGCCAAACCTGATCGCAGAATGCCAGACCGAATGAAGCAAGAGTAAATACAACTAAACCTGCGGCTAGTGTATTGCGGTGGCCAAACTTATCCGAAGCCAACCCCCACATCAGCTGACCAAATGCCATTCCCCCTAAAAATACGGTCAGAGATAGGGCAATTTGTTCCGGACCTGTCGCGAAGTCGATTTCCATTGCTTTAAAAGCTGGCAGGTACATGTCGGTAGCAACAAAGCCAAGCATCGACAGCACTGCAAGATAAACGAGTTGTAGTTTTGATATTTTCATTATTAACCAATCAAATTATTTAATTACTTTTTAACCAATATCAGTTGGCGCCAACCCTGATTTACTTGTTCTTTTATTCTATTTTTCGATTTGCAAAAAATAAAACGTTAAAATTGTTCACTATCAATCAAAAAATTTGAAAGGTACTTAGTAATGTTTTCCAAATCTTCATTAGAAATGCTGGATACTGTTGCCCGGTTGGGGAGTTTTACCGCTGCTGCAGAGGTGTTGCACAAAGTGCCTTCAGCAATCAGTTATGGTGTCCGTCAGGTAGAGCAAGATCTGGACGTGGTGCTGTTTCGCCGTTTGCCAAGAAAGGTTGAGCTGACACCTGCGGGAGAGTTGTTTATTTCAGAGGCGCGAGTGTTATTGCGTCAAATGGAAGAGGTTAAAGCTCAAACTCGCCGGGCGGCACATGGCTGGCAGACGACGCTCAAGCTAACTTTGGATAATGTGGTGAAACTGGAAAAGTTAAAACCATTGATTGAAGACTTTTATCGCGAATTTGAGTTTGCCGAGCTGCAGATCAACATGGAAGTGTTTAACGGCTCTTGGGAGGCGATTGCACAGGGGCGGGCGGATATTGTGATTGGAGCAACAAGTGCCATTCCGGTTGGTGGTGACTTTGAAGTGAGAGACATGGGAATGCTGGACTGGGCATTCGTTATGTCTCCAGCACATCCCTGTGTTCGTCAGCAGGCGTTGACTGAAGCCTATGTCAGCCAGTTTCCTGCTATCTGTCTGGATGATACTTCAAACGTACTGCCTAAGCGACACACAGGTCATTATCCCCATCAGCGTCGTTTGTTACTGCCAAACTGGTATGCGGCGATTGAATGTCTGAAAAATGGGGTAGGGGTCGGGTTTATGCCGCGTCATATTGCAATGCCATTGATCAATGATGGCGTGCTGGTGGAGAAGGTTCTACCGGACGACAAGCCCGTAAGCCGTTGTTGTTTAGTATGGCGTAAAGATGAGAACCATAATTTGATCCAATGGATGGTGGATTACTTAGGATCATCCAGTCAGCTACATCAGGATTGGCTGCAGGCTTAAATATCAAATAAAAACACCTCGCTATAGCGAGGTGTTTTTTTGGCTGTTTATGATAAGAAGAACTTATAGGATGGGTTGTCCGTTTCGTCTTTACACTGGTAGCCAAGTTCGCGCAAATGTGCGGAAAATTGGGCTAAATCGCTTTCATCTAGCTCGAAACCACAAAGAACACGCCCGTAATCTGCACCATGGTTGCGGTAGTTAAACAGGCTGATATTCCAGTGGGTACCAAGAGTGCTTAAGAACTTCAGCAGCGCGCCCGGATATTCCGGAAACTCGAAGCTGTAAAGACGTTCTTTGAGCTTCTTAGAAGGTTTTCCACCGATCATGTAGCGAATGTGTAGCTTTGCCATTTCATCATCAGATAGATCCACCACCGGATAACCGCCTTCGCGCAGATCGCGAATAATATGATCCAGCTCTTCCTGGCCGCCCTGAAGACGCACACCAACAAAGATGTTTGCCAGTTCATCATCGTTGTAACGGTAGTTAAACTCAGTAACCGCTCGGCCACCAATCAAGTTACAAAACTCAAAGAAAGCGCCTTGGCGTTCTGGGATCGTGACAGCGAGTAAGCCTTCACGCTTTTCACCTAGTTCACAACGTTCAGAGACATAACGTAAGCCATGGAAGTTGGTGTTGGCACCAGACAGTACTGTACCGAGTTTTTTGTCTTTGAGTTTGTTCTGTTCAGCAAACTTCTTCAAACCTGCCAGAGCAAGCGCACCTGAAGGCTCTGCTATCGCTCGTGTATCTTCAAAGATATCTTTCACGGCTGCGCAGATTTCGTCGCTTGATACCGCAATATGCCCATCAATGTATTTCTGACATAAACGGAATGTCTCTTCACCGATGCGTTTTACCGCCACACCATCGGCAAACATACTGACCTGATCAAGTACGACAGGTTCTCCGGCATCTAAGGCAGCTTTCAAACAGGAAGAATCTTCTGGTTCGACAGCAATCACTTTGATTTCTGGCATCAGTTGTTTAACCAATACCGCGACACCTGCCGCCAGACCACCACCGCCAACCGGAACAAAGATGTAGTCCAGATGGCCATTTTGCTGCAGCATTTCCATACCAATGGTGCCCTGACCAGCAATCACCAATGGATGATCGAACGGTGGCACAAAGGTGTAGCCATGTTCTTCTGACAGGCGTTCAGCTTCTGCTTTTGCTTCATCAAAGTTGTTGCCATGCAGCACCACGTTACCACCAAAGCTACGTACAGCATCAACCTTGATATCCGGCGTAGTTTTTGGCATTACGATCGTGGTCTTGATACCTAGCTTAGTGCCTGATAACGCCATCCCTTGAGCATGGTTACCCGCCGACGCCGCAATAACACCAGCAGCTTTTTGCTCTTCAGACAGGCTGGCAACCATGTTGTAAGCGCCACGCAGCTTGAAAGAGTGCACTGGCTGGCGATCTTCACGTTTGATTTGCACATTGTTGCCAATGCGTGCCGACAGACGCGGCATATCTTGCAGTGGCGTAACCGTTGCGACTTCATAAACAGGCGCACGCAGGATTTGGCGCAGATAGTCTGCGCCAGTTTGATTTACTTTCTTTGCGGGTTGAGATTCCATCATTGCTAGCCCTCTAGCTTAGACTTGTCTCGTACTGCACCTTTGTCAGCACTGGTTGCCATGCTAGCGTACGCTTTAAGTGCAAAAGAAACTTCACGTTGGCGATCAACTGGTTTCCAACCGAGTTCATCTTGTTTTGCACGACGTGCTGCCAGCTCATCTTCTGCTACATCGAGGGTGATAGAGCGACTTGGGATATCAATGGTGATAATGTCGCCATCTTGAACCAAGCCAATCGTACCGCCACTGGCTGCTTCTGGGGATGCATGACCAATTGACAGACCCGATGTGCCACCTGAGAAGCGACCATCTGTTAGCAAGGCACAAGATTTGCCTAATCCCATCGATTTCAGGTAAGTAGTTGGGTAGAGCATTTCCTGCATACCCGGACCGCCTTTAGGACCTTCATAACGAATAACAACGACTTCACCCGCTTTAACTTTACCACCTAAGATGCCATCAACTGCTGAATCTTGGCTTTCAAAAACAATCGCAGGGCCTTGGAACTTAAGGTTTTCCTCATCCACACCAGCTGTTTTGACTATACAGCCATCAACCGCAATGTTGCCTGAGAGAACGGCTAGGCCACCTTCTTGACTGAATGCGTTCTCTTTTGAACGGATACAGCCATTTTCACGGTCATCGTCTAGACGATCCCAGCGGCAGTCTTGTGAGAATGCTTGGGTGGTGCGGATACCCGCAGGGCCTGCTCGGAAGAACTTAAGTACTTCTTCGTTTTCCGTTTGCATGATGTCGTACTCGGCAAGCTGCTGCTGCATAGTCATGCCCAATACCGTACTCGTACTGCCGTTTAGCAAACCAGCACGGTCGAGTTCACCTAAGATAGCCATTACGCCACCTGCACGGTGTACATCTTCCATGTGGTATTTCTGTGTCGATGGCGCCACTTTACACAAGTGTGGTACGCGACGAGACATTTCATCGATATCGTTCATATCGAAGTCTATTTCACCTTCTTGAGCCGCAGCTAAAAGGTGTAAAACGGTGTTACTTGAGCCACCCATTGCGATGTCCAGCGCCATTGCGTTTTCAAAGGCGTCGCGGTTGGCAATGTTGCGTGGTAAGGCGGACTCGTCATCTTGTTCGTAGTAGCGTCGAGTCAGATCAACGATACGTTTACCAGCGTTAATAAACAGTTGTTCACGATCTGCGTGTGTTGCCAGCATCGAACCATTGCCTGGTTGAGAGAGGCCTAGCGCCTCTGTCAGGCAGTTCATTGAGTTGGCGGTAAACATGCCTGAGCACGAGCCACAGGTTGGACAAGCCGAGCGTTCGACCTGTTCGCTCTGTTGATCTGACACGGTTGGATCTGCGCCCTGGATCATCGCATCAACCAAGTCCAACTTGATGATTTGATCAGAAAGCTTGGTTTTACCTGCTTCCATTGGGCCGCCAGAAACAAAGATAACCGGAATGTTCAGGCGCATAGCGGCCATCATCATTCCTGGAGTGATTTTGTCACAGTTAGAGATACACACCATAGCATCGGCACAGTGTGCATTGACCATGTACTCTACAGAGTCGGCAATCAATTCACGTGAAGGCAGTGAGTAAAGCATACCGCCGTGACCCATTGCGATACCGTCGTCGACAGCAATGGTATTGAATTCTTTTGCGATGCCACCTGCTTTTTCGATTTCACCTGCAACCAATTGACCCATATCTTTCAGGTGTACGTGGCCAGGTACAAATTGAGTAAACGAGTTCACCACAGCGATGATTGGCTTACCAAAGTCTTCATCTTTTACGCCAGTTGCACGCCAAAGCGCGCGTGCGCCCGCCATGTTACGACCATGTGTGGTGGTTGCTGATCTATATTTTGGCATTTCCTAATTCCTTCTTACTTCTGCTCTGAGTACACACAGTCTAAACAGCCCACTTCTCTTTCGTGGTGCTGTTAAATAGGCCATCGTCGGCCTCTTGCAGTAGTTTAGTTGTTGGACAACGCTCGGCGCTGTCCATTTCCATTGTTTCGCTTGTTGCCACAGGGCTCTTATGCACTTACCTGTTGTTGTAAGTTGTGATTTGGCAGTTCATCGTTGCGGATTTTTAGTACCTCAACTTTGCGAACATCCCACAGCTTCTCAATTTGATTGATCAAAAATGAGATTGGTCGATCGCTGTCGACGATGATCTCCACACTGGCAACTTTACTTTCGTGGTTTTGAGTCGCAGCAACTTGTTTGATCACGAAGCCTCGGTGACGAATCACACGTAGAACGCGCTCTAACAATACCGGTTTGTCATCGGCTTTGATGTCGAGTAAATATCTGTCCATGTGATCGTCTCCTAGGTGTTTTCCAACATATCACTGTTTGATGCGCCAGGTGGCACCAAAGGCCACACGTTTTCTTCTTCGTCGATTAACACGTGAAGCATGTAAGAAGTTTTGCTTTCCAGCATCTCTTTCAGAGCCGGTTCCACTTCTTCTTTTTTGGTGATGGTTTTGCCCGGAATGTCGAATGCTTTTGCCAGCATCACGAAGTCAGGGTTGTCATCAAGGATAGTTTCACTGTGTCGGCCATCAAAGAACAATGACTGCCATTGGCGGACCATGCCAAGACGTTGGTTGTTAAGAAGAACAATCTTCACCGGAATCTGGCGACGTTTTAGCGTACCTAATTCCTGCACGTTCATCATAAATGAACCGTCACCAGTAATAAGGATAGACTGATCATCCGGACGTGCGACTGCAGCGCCCATTGCAGCTGGAAGACCAAAACCCATGGTGCCCAGACCGGCAGAAGTGATGAAGTTTTGTGGGTCACGCGGCTGAATATGCTGCGCTGCCCACATTTGGTGTTGGCCTACGTCTGTTGAGACGATAGAGCTATCCGGCATCATGTCAGACAACTGCTTAAGCAGAAGTGGTGCGTAGATCAGTTCACCCGGATGGTCGTAACGCCACTTGAAGCCACTGCGTAAGCTTTCACTGTGGTGAACCCAAGGTGTGATGTCTTGTGTAAGTTCAAGCTGAGGAAGAATGGTATTGATATCGCCACGTAGTGGTGCGTTTGCGTGGCGCAATTTATGAATTTCTGCCGCATCGATATCGATGTGAATCACTTTCGCATTGGGTGCAAAAGTATCAAGCTTGCCCGTCACACGGTCGTCAAAGCGTGCACCGACCACAATCAGCAGATCGGCTTCCTGAACCACGAGGTTGGCCGCTTTAGTGCCGTGCATGCCTAACATGCCTAGATAGTGAGGGTCATGGCGTTCAATCGTGCCTAGGCCTTTCAGAGTGCTTACCGCTGGCATCGGGTTCAGACGTAAGAACTCTCGTACTGCATCGGTCGCTTTCGCTAACTGAACACCACCACCGACGTATAAAACCGGGCGAGTAGAAGCTGCTAGCACTTCTTGCGCACGTTTAATATCTTCGGCAGCGACATCTTCAATTGCTGGAGCAACGTATGGAGTCAGTAAATCGGTTGGTGCTTGAGCGAGTTGAACATCTTTCGCGATATCAACAATGACAGGACCCGGACGTCCGGTTTTCGCTACTTCAAAGGCTTCAGCCAGAGTCGGGGCAAGATCTTCGATCTCGGTAACCAGATAGCTGTGCTTAGTACAGGCTAGAGACATACCAATCACATCCATTTCCTGGAAAGCGTCGGTACCGATATGAGAGCTGGCAACCTGACCTGTGATGGCTACCAGTGGAACTGAATCAAGGAAAGCGTCGGCAAGGCCGGTCACTAGGTTGGTCGCGCCAGGGCCAGAAGTTGCCATACAAACTGCAACGTCCTGAGTCGAGCGAGCCATACCGATTGCAGCCATGGCTGCCCCTTGTTCATGACGACATAAGATGTGCTCTACACCTCCGTCATACAAAGCATCGTAGATTGGCATGATCGCCCCACCGGGGTAACCAAAGATGGTCTTGATACCTTGCTGTCTTAAAGCGGCTACGACAAGTTGTGCACCAGTCATCGTAAACCTCCTTTGCTACGTTGCGGCTCGTAGCTATTACCATTTGTTTTGCACTTCATGTGCACTCCCATTCTTCCCGTTAAACTGTCTAAGGGTTAGACAGATGACAACTTGTAGTTGTAAAAAAACCCCCGGACCTTTCAGTGCGGGGGTTTTTTGTAATTTGTGGTTATCTTTCGCCCACAATACCCCGCGCGGTGCCAATAATGACCACGATAATCAGGGCTAGCAGTGAGTTAATGTAAGCGAAAAGATTCATCTGTCTGTCGTTCTGTTTTCGTTAAATTTTGTTGTGTAATGTTCTACGAAATTGTTTGCGTCACTAGTGGTATCACACAATTCCTCTGCATGACAAGCAAAAAGTCATTCTTTTTTCACATTAACTCCCAATTAAGACGCGGTATATAACATAAACACATAGTGAAAACATTTGTTTATAAAGCAGTCAATAATTGGTTGGGGATCGTATGGGGCTGGCAATCATTCATAGTCGGGCAAGTGTCGGTGTACAAGCGCCGTCAGTTAGTGTGGAAGTACATATTAGTAACGGTATGCCGGGCTTTACTCTGGTTGGGCTGCCAGAAACCACGGTAAAAGAATCAAAGGATCGTGTACGCAGTGCCATTATCAATTCCAATTTTCAATTTCCTGCCAAACGCATTACGGTCAACTTAGCTCCGGCGGATTTACCCAAAGAGGGCGGACGCTTTGACTTACCCATTGCGCTGGGTATTTTGGCCGCTTCAGAGCAAATCGCGACAGATAAGCTCAAAAACTACGAATTTGTTGGTGAGTTAGCATTGTCTGGAGGCTTAAGGCCAGTAAAAGGGGTGCTACCTGCCGCACTCGCTGCAAGCAAGTTTCAGCGCCATTTGGTCGTGCCACATGTGAATGGTGATCAGGCGGCGCTGGTGGGTAAAGAACAGCATAAATCCGCTCAGTCGCTGCTTGAGGTGTGTGCTGAATTGTGTGGTCAACATCGGCTTAATTTGCATAAATCACCTAAGCGTAAAACAACAGAAAGCCATAACCGAGATTTACAGGACATCATTGGCCAGCAACAGGGTAAGCGAGCGCTTGAGATTGCTGCAGCAGGAAGCCATAACTTACTTTTCCTTGGCCCGCCGGGAACAGGAAAAACCATGTTAGCGTCGCGCTTATGCGATTTATTACCTGAAATGAGTGATGATGAAGCGATGGAAACCGCATCCGTCGCGTCATTAACACAAAGCGAAATCAATGAGCATAACTGGAAGATACGGCCGTTTCGTTCTCCACACCATTCTAGTTCGATGGCGGCATTGGTCGGCGGAGGTTCGGTTCCGAGGCCGGGTGAAATTTCTCTGGCCCATAATGGCTTGTTGTTTCTGGATGAAATGCCGGAGTTCGATCGTAAGGTGCTGGATTCGCTGCGAGAACCGCTGGAGTCGGGCGAAATCATCATCTCTCGAGCTCAGGGAAAAACTCGATTTCCTGCCCGCTTTCAGCTGGTGGGCGCACTCAACCCCAGTCCGACAGGTTATTACGAAGGCAACCAGGCACGCACTAACCCACAAGCCATTCTGCGTTATTTAGGTCGTCTGTCGGGACCGCTACTCGATCGATTCGATATGTCTCTGGAAATTCCTGCTTTGCCAAAGGGCACATTATCTGAGGGTGGGGACCGCGGTGAGCCAACAGTGGTTGTGAAAGAGCGCGTTAATGACGCACGTCAGCAGATGTTAAGTCGCAGCGGTAAGGTGAACGCTTTGCTGGGTAGTCGTGAGATAGAAGCGTTTTGCCCGTTACAAAAAAGTGATGCAGAGTTTCTGGAGACAGCTTTACATAGACTGGGACTGTCCATTCGTGCGTATCACCGAATCATTAAAGTTGCCCGCACTATTGCCGATCTCGACGGGGAAGATCGAATTGAGCGCTCCCATCTGGCGGAAGCCCTTGGATATCGAGCAATGGACCGATTACTGAAACAGCTTACTGCTCAGGCTGTGTAATCAGTCCTTACCCTAAATAGCGGCCAGAAAATTAAAAGCGATAGCTGAAGCCTAATGAGAACAGGTATTCCTTCTCGTCATAGAAAGTAATGTTTGAGTCGGTTTGACTATAGCCTGCGAATGAAATGAAAGACCAGTCTTGCCAATCAAACACATTTTGGTATTCGTAAGCGGCAAACAAGCTCAACGTATCGTCACTGCGCGTCTTGGTGAAGGTCTGGCTTTCAGATTGATAGTCCTCAAGGGTATAACCGCCAGTCAGAGCTAAACGGTGACGATTGATGAACTTAAACCAGCTCAGTTCAAACCCATACGAGTCGAAGGATTCTGCTTTACCATCGGCATCTTGGTTAATGTAAGTAAATGCAGGTTGCAGGATGGAAGTCCGATCAAGTGAAATTCGATAGTCACCTTTGATGTAGTAAATATCAGCATCACGAGCCAAAGAGCGATCCGTCACTTCCTCTTTATCAATTTCTTTGTTGGCATAGGCAAGATCAAGATTGAAGTTTTTATCAATCAGCCCTTTAACCTGAAAACGGTACGCGTTACCGCCCTCATCGGTTGTGCGCCTAGCCACGCCCACCTGATACGGATTACGCCAGGTTTCACCTTCTAATATGGTTGGCAAGTACGATACATCGAGTACGGTGCCTGATGGCAATTGGTATTGATAGCCTAGCTGAAATGCAAGTGTACCAATGGCCACATCTGAACGAGTGGTCCCTGCATAGACTTGTTGGTTGAGCTGCGTACCGAAGGTATAGGCGATGTTTCCAAGCGGCGCTGCGACTACCGAGCTGTCGCTGTCTGCACTGTGATTGAGTGAATCGATGGTCTTGTTGTTATCGGTATTAAAGTTAGATTCTGATGCAATAAAGGCAGCGTTAAGTGAAATCTCACCGCTGAATCCAGCGGTTTCTGCGAGCTGAGCTTGAGCTGAACTGACGATAAAGGCCAAGGTCAAGACAGTGAGTCTTGGTTTCATTCATGATCTCCCTATTTGCGAATGAATGGTCCGAGAAATGGTTGAGCGTTTATTTGTATTGGAGAGTGACTTAATTTCTTTGCTCAACTAACACGACAATATATTCCCTTTATTTCATATTGTGCAAGGTCAAGCGGATAAGTGGTAACTAATCAGACCATTCTCATAAATGTTTCAATGTAGCAATGTGACAGTATAATTACACGCTGTTTTATTACTCACACCTTAGCGCTGTTATCATGTTGGCATATTTGTTACTTCTTCTTAATGCGTCTCTAGTCATAATCAATTCGGCGATCTGTTCATTGGTTATTTGCTTTATCGCCGTGATTAAACTGTTACTTCCAGGCGTAAAGCAAAAAGCGAAGGGAACCGAAGCCGCTAACAAGGTGATGTGGGCGTGGGCAACGGTAAATGCGGGGATACTCGCGCTGTCCAATCGCGTTGAATGGGATGTTCAAGGTGGCGATGAGCTAAAGAAAGATGGTTGGTACCTTTTGATCAGCAATCATCTGAGTTGGACTGACATTGTGGTGCTGTGTTGTGTGTTTAAAGATCGTATCCCAATGCCAAAGTTTTTCCTCAAACAGCAACTGTTGTATGTGCCATTTATTGGTATGGCTTGCTGGGCTTTGGATATGCCGTTTATGCGCCGTTATTCGCGCGAATATCTGATCCGTAATCCGCATAAGCGTGGTCAGGATTTGGCCACCACGCGTCGCTCTTGCGCTAAGTTTAAGCATACTCCCACGACGGTAGTCAATTACGTAGAAGGCACGCGTTTTACGCTAGAAAAGCAACGCCAGAGCAAAGCACGATATCAACATTTGTTGCAGCCAAAGTCTGGTGGCATCGCTTACACGCTGGCTGCGATGGGTGATCAATTTGATAGTATTATTGATGTCACGTTGGCTTATCCGGAAAATACCCATAAACCATTCAGAGACATGTTAATGGGCCGTATGAGCAAGATAGTGGTTCGTGTGAAGGTACTGCCGGTCGATGAACAAGTGCAGGGTGATTACTTTAACGATAAACCCTACAAGCGTCAGTTTCAGCAGTGGTTGGGTGATGTCTGGCAAGAGAAAGACCAGTTACTGCAAGAGATACACAGATAAAACAAAGGGGAGCCGAAGCTCCCCTTTGTGCAATCTAGACGGATTATTTAAGTTCTAATAAGTAGTTTACCAGAGCAAAGTACTCATCCATGGTTTTGATGCTTTGCGCTTGTACCAGGTATTTGTTGTTTACAATCACGGCCGGAACACCTGTCAGGCCACTGTCTTCAAACTGTTTGTCCATACGACGAACCATAGAGTCGACAGCAAAACCTTTGAATGCTGAGTCGAACTTCTTCTCGTCCACACCTTCATCTAAGAAGATTTGACGCAGTTCCGCATCGTCGCGCGGCGCTTTGCGCAAATTGTGAATGCGGTTAAACATCACAGGTACCATTTTATCTTCAACCTTAAGCGCAACCATAGTTGCGAATGCTTTGCTCATTGAAGGGCCCATGCTGCCACCCATAAAGGATACGTGGTTCTTTTGTAGCTTCACGCCTTCTGGTAACTGCTTTTTAAGTTGCTGAATAATTGGCTCAAACGAATTACAGTGTGGGCAGTAAAATGAGAAGAATTCAGTCACTACAGGCTTATTAGAAGCCTCTAGATCTAATACTTTGTAGTGTTCACCTTCGTTGAATTGTGCGGCTTGTGCTGAAAGGCTCAGCATCAACATAGAAAACAGTGCGAACAGCTTTTTCATTTATATATCTCCATTTTGAATTAGTTGGCTGACTTACCATTGAGGCATTAAAGAAAGGGGTGCTTCTTCTAAGTTGGCAATCTGCTCTTTAAAGCCAAGAACCTGACCTTCCCAATATTTTGGCTCATTAAACCATGGAAAAGCCAACGGAAATGCAGGGTCGTGCCAACGTTTTGCTAACCATGCCATGTAATGCACCATTCGTAGACCGCGAAGTGGTTCAATTAGTTTCAATTCTGCGGAGTTAAAATCACAAAACTCTTGATAAGCTTCCAGAACGATATCCAGCTGCATTAGCTTATCTTGTCGCTCACCATTCAACAGCATCCACAAATCTTGTACTGCGGGTCCGTTTCGGGCGTCATCCAGGTCGACGAACATCGGTCCATCGCGCCAAAGAATATTACCTGGGTGGCAGTCTCCATGCAGACGAATAGAGCTAAAGCTGTCCTGCCAGTGATTTTCGATAGCTTTGATCAGGATATCCAGGTCGTTAAAGAAACTGTTCTCCAGATGCATTGGAATCATGTTCGAATTTTGCAGAATCTCTCTAGGCTGATAGAGGTATTCTTGTAAACCGATGCTTGGCCTGTGTTGAAAGGTCTTTTTACCTCCAACCTTATGTATTCGACCTAAAAATCGACCGACGCCTTCCAGTTGATCCAGATTGTCGACTTCAAACTGGCGTCCGCCAACACTTTCAAACAGGGCAAAACCGTAGCCTTGGTAGTGATGTAATGTTTGACCGTTAAGAATGACAGGTGGAGCGACCGGGATTTCGTTTTCGATAAGCTCTAAAGTGAAATCGTGCTCTTCCTGAATTTGTTCGTTGCTCCAACGCTCAGGGCGGTAGAACTTCACCACATAGCGGCGACGCTCTTCATCGGTAAACTGATAAACGCGGTTTTCATAACTGTTGAGAGGGAGAAAGCCAGATTCCGCGCGAATACCAATGCTTTCTAACGCATACCACATAAAATCGGGTGTGAGTGCGTCAAAGTTAAACGTACCTTGGGACATATAAATAAAAAGGCTCATTACTGAGCCTTTTTCCGTTAGTCATCGAATTTGAAATCAGAGTTTCTTGATAAACCGGCTTTCCACTTCGATGGTGAATTCATTGCTCTTATCGGTGAGTATAAACTGAATTGTGGTTATCGCAGAGTTTAGCTTGTCAGGATCTGCGCCAAGACTCATTGGTAAGTTCAATACTTCTCCAGGTTGTACCTGAATGGTCTGTTTTCCATACCAGCTCACATCGCTCATGCCTTTCACATCCAGTTGGTACTCTTGCACTTGCTGGGTCTTGTTGATCACTTTAAGCGTATAAGTATTCTCGACTTCTCCGGCACTATTTACGCGGAACAGTTGGTTACGGTCTCGAAGCACGCTCATACCAGCCGGATCAACGGAGGCAATCTGAGCGAAGAATAAGCCGATCATAATCAGGAATACCGCACCATAGCCGATCAGTTTCGGACGCATAACCTTCGTATGTTTACCTGATAAACGGTGTTCGGTGGTGTAGTTGATCAACCCTTTTTCATAACCCATGCGATCCATGGTTTGGTCACACGCATCAATACAGGCACCACAGTTGATGCACTCATATTGCAAACCGTCGCGGATATCGATGCCAGTAGGGCACACCTGCACACATAAATCACAGTCGATACAGTCACCCAAACCAAGTTGTTTTGGATCGGCCTTACGTGAGCGTGGGCCGCGTTTTTCACCACGTTTGGTATCGTAACCAACTATGAAGGTATCTTTGTCGAACATGGCGGACTGGAAACGTGCGTAAGGGCACATGTGAATACACATGATAGATCGCATCCAGCCGGCATTACCGTAGGTACAGATTGCAAAGAACATCACCCAGAAAACAGGCCAGAAGCTGGAGTTAAACGTGAAGAAGTCGATCACCAGTTGCTTCATTGGCACAAAGTAACCGACAAAGGTGAATCCGGTGATCAGCGCTATCGAAAACCAGGCGATATGCTTGAGCGTTTTACGCATAGCTAAGTTGGCGGTGAGCTTGTTGGCGTCTTGCTTACGACGCTTATTCGCACTGCCTTCGAGTTTTTCTTCAAACCAGATGTACATGAAAGTCCAGACAGTTTGTGGACACAGATAACCACACCAGACCCGACCTAAAAAGGTGGTGATGAAGAACAGACCAAATGCCCCGATAACAAACAGCAGTGCAAGCAGAGTAAGATCTTGCGGATAGAGTGTGGTGCCAAAAAAGTTGAACTGCTGATTACCGATATCCAATAAAATCGCTTGGCGATCTCCGTACGGAATCCAAGGTGTCAAAGCAAACAGTAGCAGTAAAAACCAGCCGCCGTAGCGTCTTAGTTTTTGATAGGTTCCTTTACTTTCACGTACATAGATGCGATTGCTTGGGTTAAAACGATCCCCGTTACCTTTGTGGGTTTTGGGGTTAAAAGTTTTCGGAGTCACATCTTTAATGTCGATTTTATCCTGACTCATGTACTCATCCTTCTTAGGCTTTTTATAATGTTCGGCGTCATTTCTGATGATGTCGCTCTATGACATTGCTATTCGTTAACTATTTTAGTTAATGCTGATAAACGGTGATTATACAACCAATAACATTTCCTTTTCTTTAACGTAGTCAATGTTTAACTACAAAAGTCAGCACAGTTAACCTGATAATTGGCTGAACAGTTTTAACTTCCTATTATCTCTTACGTTCGGTTGTAAAAAAGCGACTCAATTGAGTCGCTTGGAATTTTGCCGGTGGGTGGCTTATTTGATGATGCCACGTGCACGCAACAGAGCCGTTTTGAAATCGTCTTCCTGGTCTTTTTTCAAACCTGGGATCATTTCATCTTTACTGCTGTTACGCATTTTCAAATGGTAGATCAGAACATCGTCGGTGAGGTCTTCCAGTTTGCCCTCATAACCAGCTTCTTCAGACAGCTTGATGATGAACTGTAGCAGGTTCATGTCTTGGTCTTTTTGCCACTCTGGCTCTAACAGCTGAAGTAGTTCTTCGATACGATGACACTTCATTTCTTTCTCCACAAATTTTATAGGTATTTTGTTTAAGGTATCAAATTGTAGAGAGGATACAAATAGGCGTGAGAGGAAAAGAAAAAGCGCAGCTGATGCCGCGCTTTTTATTAAGCTGCTTTGATAACTTTGGACGGAGCTTTCGACGTTACCGCTTTTTTCTCAACCAATGTTTTAGCAGGCGCAACTTGGTGTGCCTTTGGTGCAGCAGCAAAGCCACTGCGGCGACGCATTGCACTACTATTGGTGTGTGCGAACCTGACTGTTGTTGGGCGCATTTAGTTACCTAACTGTCAGGCATATCCATTGCCGTTCTAATGCCCTGAAGCACTACGAGCTAGTCTCAAACTGCTTAAAGCTTCGCTCTTTTGGCTCGCGCCAATCCAGTTAGTGAGTCAGGAATAACGATATGCATGCATATCAAATAATAGGTTAGCACTCTTGTTATAATTGGTCGATACTTGAGCAATTGAATTCTTTCGATTTTGTCATTTTAAACCGAAAATGAGTGCAAAAATTTGTTTTGATCCCCTGATCAGCAGTAGTAGTATGAGATCTCTACAAAGGAGGTGCATATGTCATTTTTAAAGAAGACACTTGCGAGTTTTGGTATCGGCAGTGCTAAGGTAGATTCGATCCTCAATCAGGATGTGATATACCCGGGTCAGAGTGTGGATGTTTCTATCCATGTTTATGGTGGAGCGACAGAACAAAAGATCGATAACATCGATATGAAGCTCTGTTGTCGCTATATTGCTGAGGCACCTGATGACCGAGGCTCTCGAGAAGGGCATAACATGCGTCGAGTGCCACAGACTCATGTCTTGGCTGAATGGAGCCTCCCTTACTCGTTCACCATTCATTCCGCAGAAGAGCGTACCTTTGATGTGAAGCTCGATGTTCCCTGGAATACCCCAGTCACGATTGGCGATGCGAAAGTATGGCTTGAAACAGGGTTGGACGTTGCCGCCTCACTTGATCCAACCGATAAAGACACGCTCACCATTCGACCTGATCCGCTTATGGACGCCATTTTGTCGGCATTTGAAGCGCAAGGATTACGTATTCGCCAAGTGGAGTGTGAAGAAGTGAATGGCTTCGATCTGCCATTTGTTCAGGAATTTGAAATGGTGCCAACTGATGGGCCGTACCATGGTGTATGGCGTGAGTTGGAATTTGTTGCCCATCGCAGCGAGGACGAGTTGAAACTATGGTTTGAAGTTGACCGAACGCGCAGCGGTGCTGGAGGGATGCTGGCGAGCTTGCTCGGAAGCGGTAAGCTCAACCGAGAATTGACGATTCCAGTGACGACCAGCCCTGAAGAGGTGGGAGAGATGGTGCTAAATTATCTCGACCAAACTACGGCCGCTCATGACTCTGAATTTTAGCTTACACGTGTACGCCTAATGTGCCATACTAGAGTGAAATCACACGCTCTAGTATAGGTGCTTCGATGTCATCATCACAGAAACCTGAATACAGTCAGAGTGAAGAATTTGCCAATTCTCTCACCCATGGCCTCGGGATGGTTCTAGGTATTGTAGGGCTGATTCTGCTGCTAGTACGAGCATTGGATCAGCAAGCTGATACCCTGACCATAACCAGCATGGCGATCTATGGCTCAAGTATTATTGTGCTGTTTCTCGCATCAACACTCTACCATGCCATTCCGCACCCGAAAGCCAAACGCTGGCTGAAAACGTTTGACCATTGCGCGATCTACTTATTGATAGCGGGTAGCTACACGCCGTTTTTATTGGTGAGCTTACGTACGCCTCTCGCGATTGGTTTGATGATCGTGATTTGGAGTATTGCCTTGCTTGGCATCATCATGAAGGTCGCGTTCATTCATCGCTTTAAGCATCTGTCACTGACGAGCTATCTGGTGATGGGCTGGTTATCGCTGATTGTTATCTATGAGTTGGCGATCAACCTAGATATCGGAGGTCTGACGCTGCTAGCCGTAGGTGGCTTAATCTATTCTCTTGGCGTTATATTTTACGTGGCTAAGCGCATTCCATTTAATCATGCGATTTGGCACGGCTTTGTTCTGGCGGGGTGCGTGTGCCACTTCTTCGCTATCTACTATTTTGTCGAGCCGATCTAAGCTTGGCTAAATCAGCTCGACAACGTAGGCGTATTAGCGAGTTTGTACTTCGACCACTTTTGCCGAAAACTGGTATTGCTGCGATTGCGGCACTGCCAGTTTGATGGTTTTACCTTGCTCAGCTTGTTGTGGGCGAAGATAGGTATCTGCCATACGCTTGATTGACTGCCAAACAGTGACCTTTTCTTTCGCCAATGCCTCACCAGACATATCGAATACCTGAATTTCGACTTCAATCTGAATTACTGACTGCGAGCTTTGATTAGTGATCGAAGTAGGAAAAACCAGTTCGCCGCCTTCGTAACTTGCAGAGCCAATCAATATATCCACACCTGAATCTGATAGCTGCATGGTTGGTTTTTTTGCATTGACGGTAACCGTCGTGCCCACGGTTTTCGAAACGACCGGAATGGTCGCTATTGCCGGAACAGCAACAGATTCAGTCGCTGCGGTGACCGCTTTGGTTGCTGAAGCAGCAGTGGCTTTAGGTGCAGTATTCTCAACCACATATTCCCAAGTAAAATCATCATTTAACTTTACATTTCTTCCATCGGCTAACGTTACTACCTCGGCAGCATAAACCGATGATGTGGCCAGCAGAGTAGCCAAAGTAATCCAAGTTTTCATTGTTGTACCTTTTATTTCATTGCCGTTAACGACGCCAGAAGGCTGGAAAGAACAATACAAGAATAGTCAGAATTTCCAGACGGCCCATTAACATGCCAAAACTTAATAGCCATTTTGCGGAGTCTGGTAATGGTGCAAAGTTACCTGTCGGGCCAATCACAGAGCCCATGCCCGGGCCTACGTTGGCGACTGCCGTAATTGAGCCAGATATGCTGGTGATGGGGTCTAAACCGAGTGCACTCAGACAACCAGCGATAAAGATGATGGTGATAAAGAACATCAAAACAAATGCAACTACAGAGCGCACAATGTCGTCGTTCACGGGGCGTTGGTTATAACGCTGGACGAACACACCGGAAGGGTGAACCAGTTTCAGCATCTGCTTGTTCAGCAGGGTCATGGCAACCTGAAAACGGAATATTTTGATCCCACCGGATGTTGAACCAGAGCAAGCACCTGCAATCATCAAGAATGCGAATAATGTGGTTGGTAATGCTCCCCATGCTGTGAAGTCTTCCAGGCCAAATCCGGTGGTCGTCACGACGGATACGATATTAAACATCGATACACGCAGCGCATCGATCATGGTGTAACCATCACGAATAACCAGCCAACTGGCAATCACTAGACTTGAGAAGAGGAACAGGTAAGCAAAACCACGAACTTGGGCGTCTTTGAGTAATATATCAATGCGACGTTTTCTCAGTGCGGCCACGAATAGCAAGAAAGGCAATCCGCCCAAGAACATAAAGGTTGTCGCTACCCAGTGCGCTCCGTTAGAGAAGTGATTCATTGAGCCATCAGAGGTCGAGTAGCCACCTGTCGACAGGGTGGTGAAAGCATGGTTTATTGCTTCAAATACCGTCATACCTGTCAGTATGTAACCGCCGATACACATTCCGGTTAAGATCAGATAAACCAGCACGATGTTTTTCGCCACGGTCTTGGCTCTTGGGCTACTTTTATCAGACCAGTCAGAAGATTCCGTTTGGAACAGCTTCATACCACCGACGTTAAGCATAGGCAAAACGGCTACCGCCATCACGATAAAGCCCACACCACCAAGCCACTGCAGAATTGAACGCCATAATAAGATGCTCGGTGCCATATCATCCAAGCCGCTTAAAACGGTTGAACCCGTGGTGGTGATCCCCGACATGGTTTCGAAATAGGCATCGGTAAAACTGATGTGGTTAATGAAAACAAACGGCAACGCTGCGAAAGCACTGGCGATGGTCCAGACCAAACTGGTAATGAGGAACATGTCGCGCACACTGAGTTTGAATTTAGCCGTTCGGCCGATACTCAGGCAGATAAACGCAGCCAGGTGCGTAATCAAGACGGCTTGGGCAAAGTCGAGAAACCCGCCCGTACCAGTGAAGAAAGCGACCAAAGTAGGCACGTACATGAAAAGGGCCAGTTTGGATAAAACCAGCCCGATAACAAACAGTACGGGACGTAAGTTGACCATAAGAGAGTCCTAGAGGAAGAATGGGCTCGGCTGGAACAGAGCTTCGACGTCTGGTACGTACTTTTTGTCGACCAGGAACATCACAACATGGTCATCTTGTTCGATGATAGTGCGGTCGTGAGCGATAAGTACTTCTTCGCCACGAACAATGGCACCGATGGTGGTTCCTGGTGGAAGTTTAATATCCCCAATGGCGCGACCGACAACTTTCGATGTGGTTTCATCACCGTGGGCAACGGCTTCGATCGCTTCCGCTGCACCGCGGCGTAGCGAAGATACGTTAACAATATCGGCACGGCGAACGTGGGTCAGCAATGCGGAAATGGTCGCTTGCTGAGGCGAAATGGCCACATCAATCACACCACCTTGTACAAGATCGACATAGGCACCACGCTGAATCAGTACCATTACCTTTTTGGCACCCATGCGTTTTGCCAGCATCGCGGACATGATGTTGGTTTCATCTTCGTTGGTCAGCGCAATGAACACGTCGACCTGATCGATGTTTTCTTCGGTTAACAGCTCTTGGTCGGCAGCATCACCACAGAAGACGATGGTGTTACCGAGCTGCTCAGACAACTGTTCAGCGCGTTGGTAGTTTCGCTCGATTAATTTCACGCTGTAGGTCTGCTCTAAGCGTTTTGCTAAGCTCGCACCGATGTTACCACCACCAACAATCATAATACGGCGGTAAGGCTTCTCAAGGCGCTGTAGTTCACTCATTACGGAGCGAATATGATTACTTGCCGCGACAAAGAACACTTCATCATCAGCTTCAATGATAGTCGTGCCTTGCGGACGAATCGGACGACCCTGACGGAAGATTGCCGCTACTCGGGTATCGATATGAGGCATGTGCTCTCGTAGTGCTGAGAGTGCGTTACCCACCAATGGGCCGCCATAGTAGGCTTTTACGGCAACCAGGCTGACTTTCTGCTCAGCAAAGCTGACTACCTGTAGTGCACCAGGATATTGGATCAGACGTTCGATATAGCTGGTTACCAGCTCTTCTGGTGCAATCAGGTGGTCGACGGGGATCGCACCAGACTTAAATAGGGCTTCTTTTTCTGCCAGATACTCAGGCGAACGGATACGTGCAACACGGTTAGGTGTGTTAAACAGAGTGAAGGCTACCTGACATGCTGCCATGTTGGTTTCGTCAGTGTTGGTGACTGCAACCAGCATGTCGGCATCTTGCGCGCCAGCTTCGTGGAGTACATCCGGATGGCTTGCGTGGCCATTGACCACACGCAGGTCATATTTGTCCTGTAGTTCACGCAGTCGGTCAGAATTGTTATCGACGATAGTGATGTCGTTGTTCTCACCAACCAGGTTTTCTGCCAGTGTGCCGCCAACCTGACCAGCACCAAGAATAATGATCTTCATACTCTTTTCTCGTTATCTGAAAAAGGCGATTGAATGACTCCAATCGCCCTATTTAGCCTGCTGTTACGCGTGTGTTTTCGTCAGCACAGCGTAGTAGAATCCATCCATGTCTTCTTCACCTGGTAGAATTTGACGACCAGGGTGTTCAGGGTCAGAATCCAGCAATTTCGCATCAGCGGTGCGAGCTAAGAATGCTTTCACTTGCTCTACGTTTTCTTGTGGAGTGATTGAACAAGTTGCATAAACCATTGTGCCGCCTGGTTTTAGCTGTGTCCACATCGCATCGAAAATTTCGCTTTGCAGCTCTGCTAATGCCGCAATGTCGTCGGCTCGGCGCAACCATTTGATATCAGGGTGACGACGAATCACGCCCGTCGCAGAACACGGCGCATCCAGCAAGATGCGGTCAAATTGCTCACCTTGCCACCATTCTTGAGGATTACGTGCATCGCCGCAAACCACTTTTGCCTGAAGATTGAGACGCTTCAGGTTTTCATGTACGCGTTTCAGGCGAGTGTCGTCACAGTCAATCGCGACCACTTCACTACCGGATGTACGCTCAAGAATATGTGCGGTTTTGCCACCTGGTGCTGCGCAGCAATCCAGAATCAACTCACCGTCTTTTGGCTCTAGGTAGTTAATTGAAAGCTGAGCCGCAGCATCTTGTACCGATACCCAGCCTTTCTCAAACCCAGGCAACTTGGTCACATCGCATGGCGCAGCCAATTTTAGCGCGTCCATTGCCTCTGTGTGCGGCGTGGCCTCAATGTTTTCATTTTTGAGTAGTGCCAGATATTCATCACGATTATGGTGCTGGTGGTTAACCCGCAGCCACATTGGCGCTTTCTGATTGTTGGCATCGACAATGCTTTCCCACTGCTCTGGGTAAGCGTCTTGCAGCAGCTTAAGTAGCCAACTTGGGTGACCATACTTGCCAGCGTTGTGACTAACGGCAATCTCGTCAAGTTCTTCCTGATTGCGTTGGTAATTACGTAATACCGCATTAATCAGACCACGTAGGCGAGGGCCTTTTAAATCTTTAGTGCCTTCAACGGTTTCGCCAACGGCTGCATGCGCAGGAATACGCATAAAGCTCAGCTGATAAATACCAACCAGGATTAAGTGATGGAAAACACGCTGTTTACCTTTCAGAGGCTTATCCATTAGCTGGCTTGAAATGGTTTCAAGGCGAGGTAAGTAGCGAAGTGCTCCGTAACAGATCTCTTGCAAAAGCGCGTGATCACGAGGTCGGATGGTTTGTTGAGCCGCTGGTAGAGCGCTAGAAAGAGAATGGCCCTTGTCGACGACAAGATACAGGACGTTGGCAGCCGCAGCGCGAACATTCATGATGAGTACCTTAAAGTAAAGGAGGGCATCTCTGCCCTCTAAAAGTTCGTATTATTAGGGGAATAACTCACCCTAGTATGGCTTAAATCAGCTGGGTGCCAACTTCAAACCAAGATGCACGCGAGTTCAGAATGTCTTGAACTGGCATGGCTTTTTTACCAGGAACCTGTAGTTGCTCCAGAACTAATACGCCATTGCCTGTCGCTACATAGATACCTGTTTTGTCTGCTTGCACAATCGTGCCTGCTGGCTTATTGCTGGTTTGCTCAGCGACTCGGCTTTGCCAAACCTTGATGCTGTTCTCAGCCGCTTCAAAATGGCTCATAGGCCAAGGATTGAATGCACGAACGCAACGCTCGATGTGTGCAGCGTCGTCGCTCCAGTTGATACGAGCTTCTTCTTTGCTAAGCTTTTTCGCGTAGTTTGCGAGCTCATCATCTTGCTTAACTGGCACTGCTTTATCCGCAGCGATATCTGCCAGACAATCAATCAGCGCTTGCGGGCCAAGGTCGGCAAGCTTTTCGTACATAGATGCGCTGGTATCCGTCGCTTCGATTGGTAGCGTCGCGATTTTCAGCATATCACCCGTATCCAGACCAATATCCATCTGCATGATGGTTACGCCAGTTTCTGCATCACCTGCCCAAATAGAACGTTGGATTGGTGCCGCACCACGCCAGCGAGGCAGGATAGAACCGTGTACGTTAATACAACCGAGCTTAGGCGTGTCTAATACCGCTTGTGGTAGTAGAAGGCCATAAGCCACAACAACCATGATATCGGCGTTCAGATCAGCCAGCGCTTGTTTCGCTTCATCTGATTTGAAGTTTTCTGGTTGATAAACAGGGATGTCGTGTTCTAGTGCAATGTTTTTAACCGGGCTTGCAGTAAGCTTTTTACCGCGACCCGCAGGGCGGTCTGGTTGAGTATACACTGCAATTACTTCGTGCTCCGAAGACAACAACGCCGCCAAGTGACGGGCGGCGAAATCCGGAGTACCTGCAAAGACAATACGTAAAGACTGACTCAAGGTAGACTTCCTTCTAAATTGGTATGGGTCGCGATTAAGCGTTTAGCTGCTTTTCGTTGTAGCGTTTGATCTTTGCCAGCTTTTCCTGAATGCGTTTACGCTTCAGAGGCGATAGATAATCAACGAACAATTTACCTTGTAGGTGATCGAGTTCGTGTTGAACACAAATCGCTAGCAGGTCGTCAGCGTCAAAGGTAAATTCTTTGCCGTCGCGATCTAATGCTTTAACGGTAACCTCGGCCGCGCGAGGCACAAGGGCGCGAGCACCCGGTACCGATAGACAGCCTTCTTCGATGCCATCTTCGCCGCGCTTTTCCAGAATCTCAGGGTTGATAAGCACCATTGGCTCATCACGAGTTTCTGAAATATCAATCACTACGATACGCTTATGAATATCAACCTGCGTTGCAGCAAGGCCAATACCTTCTTCGTCGTACATGGTTTCAATCATATCATCGACGATTTTTTGAATTTCAGGTGTCACCTCTTCCACAGGCTTAGCTACTGTGCGTAGGCGATCATCTGGAAATGTTAATACTTGTAATACAGACATATTCACTCGAAATATTGAACTGTGCCGAAACAGCACAAACCTTGTTGGCTCAATTCTAGACATTTTATGACCTAAATGACAGCATCCTTGCATTAATTTCCATACCAACTACTGCTTAATAGACCAAGGATGAGGGGCATGAATCGCATTTTTCGCAATGTTTCCAGCATTATGTTGCCGTTACTATTCTCCTTCACTGCAGCAGCAAACGCTGACTCTAAACCGCTCGCAGTCAAAGCGGA
The DNA here is from genome assembly GCF_035621455.1 of Vibrio natriegens NBRC 15636 = ATCC 14048 = DSM 759. Classification (NCBI taxonomy): domain Bacteria; kingdom Pseudomonadati; phylum Pseudomonadota; class Gammaproteobacteria; order Vibrionales; family Vibrionaceae; genus Vibrio; species Vibrio natriegens. The sequence continues at coordinate 3,131,198 of NZ_CP141822.1, read as the reverse complement.
TGCCCCACAAACCTATGTGGTAGTGAAAGGCGATACCCTGTGGGACATTTCGGCGATGTATCTGGACAGTCCGTGGTTGTGGCCCCGCTTGTGGCAAATTAACCCAGAGATAGATAATCCACATTTGATTTATCCCGGAGATAAGTTGTCTCTGGTATGGATTAACGGTCAGCCAGTCCTGAGCTTAAAGCCCGTTAAAAAACTGAGTCCACAGGCTCGTATTACCGAAAAGAAGGCTGTGCCGACGGTTGCGGAAGGTCTGGTGATGCCTTATCTCAGTTCTGACCGACTGGTGGATAAAGAGACGCTCGACAATGCAGTCAAAGTGATGGGCAGTTCCAAAGGCAGTCGGTATTTGACCGCAGAAGATGTGTTGTACATCAGCGGTGAGCATACCGCGACGGAATGGGCGATTTACCGCCCGGTCGAGACTTTCTCTCGTGAAGACGTTTCAAAGGAAATCACCGCATTGCGCTTGATCGCAAAAGGGGAGTTGGTGGATGCATCTGAAGCGTTTTCTGGATTAAAAATCACCGCTCAGTTGCAAGAAATTCTCCGTAATGACATCGCCTTACCAAATCAAATGGTAGAGAGTGGCGAGTTTTCCACGACGTTCTATCCCCTTCCTTCGCCGCAGGGGAGCACTGCGAAGCTCCTGGGAAATATCGAAGGTATTCGCTTCAGTTCAACCAATCAGGTTGTTGTTATTGATAAAGGGACGGCGGATAAGCAGAAACAAGGCAGTGTGTTTGACCTCAAAGAAGACGCTCATCCGGTTGCTAAAGATGGCGATGGCTTCCAAAAAGAGGTGGGTTTATTCGATAAACCAATTATTCTGCCCCAAAGTAAAGTGGGTGAACTGCTGGTAATCCGTCCTTATGAATACTTCAGCTTGGCTTTGATCACTAACAGTACTAAACCAATTAGTAACGAGGTAACGGTCGTTTCGCCTCTTGCTGAAGTGCCTGTCACAGATGAAACCACTCAATGAGAATGACCTTGTTGCCTGGCTGAAGCTAAGTTGCTTGCCAGGCATAGGCGGGGTCAAGCTGAATAAGTTACTTGCAAAAGACACGCCTCGAAACATCATCAACTCCTCTCATGAATACCTGCAGCGCCTTGGACTAAGTCAGAAGCAACTTCAGGCTTGGACGTCAGCCGATAAAGAAGTTGAAGCTTGCCTCAATTGGAAAGAGATCGCTTCGAACCACCATATTCTGACTTTAGATGATCCGCTTTACCCTCCGCTACTTAAACAGATTGTTGCACCGCCGCCCCTGTTGTTTTTGCAAGGCGATCCTACGTGTTTATCTCAGCCTCAGATTGCTATAGTGGGAAGCCGTAACGCGAGTGTTGACGGATTACAGTACGCCCGACACTTTGCTGCAGATTTCGTCAGTAATGATCTTATTGTAACCAGTGGATTAGCTTTGGGCATTGATGGTCATGCGCATGACGGAGCGTTGCAAGCGGGAGGAAAGACGATAGCAGTTCTTGGTTCTGGCTTAGCTCATATTTACCCAGCGCGGCACCGGGGGTTGGCGCAGCGCGTCGCAGATAGCGGTGCACTGATTTCAGAATTTCGCCCCAATGCGAAACCAAGGCCGGAACACTTTCCACGTCGCAACCGAATTATTAGTGGGTTATCTCTGGGGGTGTTTGTTGTCGAAGCGGCAGAGAAAAGCGGTTCTTTAATTACGGCCCGTTATGCGCTTGAGCAAGGACGAGAAGTGTTTGCTCTGCCCGCTTCTATTAATGCGAAAAATGCCAGTGGCGGAAATCATTTGATTCGCAATGGTGCTTGCCTCGTAGAAAAGACAAAAGATGTACTCGATGAAATACAGTCATTACTTGATTGGTCTGTTAATCAGAGCAGAGATTTATTTTCTACCTTAATTGATGAAGAAGAATTGCCATTTCCTCAGCTGTTAGCTAACGTAGGAAATGAGGCTACACCAGTTGATATTCTTGCAAGCAGGACCAATATACCTGTCCAGGAAGTCATGATGCAGCTCTTAGAGCTTGAGCTCTCAGGGCACGTTGTTGCAGTTTCAGGTGGCTATATTCGAAAGGGGAGGGGCTAGCTATGATGATGGATATACTGATGTATCTATTCGAAACCTACATCCATAGCGATGCAGAGTTACAGGTCGAACAAGACGAGTTGGAAGATGAGTTGCTTCGTGCAGGCTTCCAGCAAAAAGATATCTACAAAGCCCTTGTCTGGTTAGAAGAGCTTGCCGCGCTGCAGCAAAGTGATACATCTTCTGCTATATCGGCTTGTATCGCATCGTCATCGACTCGTATCTACACTGCGAAAGAGATGCAGCGTTTGGATCTGGAATGCCGAGGCTTTTTGTTATTCCTCGAGCAAATTAATGTCCTAACAACAGAAACTCGTGAAATGGTGATTGATCGGGTGATGGGACTGGAAACAAACGAATTTGAGCTTGAAGACCTCAAATGGATCATTCTGATGGTGCTGTTTAATGTACCCGGCAATGAGAACGCTTATACGCTGATGGAAGAGCTGTTGTATACCAAAGAACAAGGGATCCTTCATTAAGCCTAATCCCAACAAGTTCGTGTTCCGTTGGATGTGAACACGAGCTTGTGTATTTGGTGTGTCTTTCAATTAAACGGTAAGTATGAGTAGTAAAATCGACAACAACCTTTTCTCTGCCCATGAACATGCGCTCGAACATGAGCCGTGCCCTAAGTGTGGATCAGCGTTGACGCTCAAACACGGTAAGCATGGTCCATTCTTGGGCTGTAGCCAGTACCCAGGTTGTGATTACATCAAAGCACTGCACAGTAACGATGGTCACATCGTCAAAGAGTTGGGCGTACCTTGCCCTGACTGTGGCAATGAGTTGGTGTTGCGCCAGGGTCGTTATGGCATGTTTGTCGGGTGCAGCAGTTACCCAGCTTGTCATCATATTGAGTCTATTAACCAGCCAGAGCCGGAAAAGCAGTCACAAGAACAGCATGCTTGTCCTGAATGTGGTAAAGGTCATTTAGTTGAGCGTAAGACCCGCTTCGGCAAAACATTTTATGCGTGTGATAACTACCCGAAATGTAAGTTTGCCGTGAACCTGCCACCGGTCAAAGGCCGTTGCGAAGCGTGCGGTTTTTCATTGCTGGTTGAGAAGAAGCTCGCCAGCGGGGTGAAGTTACAGTGCGCTAACCGCAAGTGTCAGCATACGCAAGCTAAGTAAACGAAACTACCAATTAAAAAGGGTCGCATGATGCGACCCTTTGTTGTTTTTAGCTGGATTCTAAGCTTGAGACTGCTTGGCAAAATCATGCACGGCAGGAAAAGCCTCTGCATCCAGTACTTTGCCTAACGCACATAGTCTGCGATGAAGTTCGCCAGGATAGTCTCCACACACATTAATGTGGCCCATCTTGCGTCCTGCACGTTTTTCTTTGCCATACCAATGAATATGGCAACCATCCATCGCTAATACAGCTTCTGGCAAAGTATCTTCACCGAGAATATTAACCATCGACGTTTCGCGAACCAGTTTCGTGCTGCCTAGTGGCAAACCACAAACCGCGCGCAAATGGTTTTCAAACTGACAGGTTTCTGCACCTTGCTGTGTCCAGTGACCTGAGTTGTGAACGCGTGGCGCGATCTCATTCACCAGTAAAGTGCCATCAACATCGAAAAACTCTAGGGCTAACACGCCAACATACCCCAGACTTTCTGCAACCGCAGTAAACATCTGCTTGGCTTGGGTTTGAAGTTCTGGTTCATCAATGGCGGTAGAAAGGCTCAGTACACCATCAGTGTGCACGTTCTCTGCCAGTGGATAAACTTCAATGCTGCCATCTTTACCGCGAGCACCAACTAAAGATACTTCACAGTTAAATGGAACAAACTCTTCAGCCACTATAGCTTGGGTTGGTGTTGCTGCGATGCACTCGGCCATTTCCGTCCAGATAGTCTCTACCTGAGAAGCTTCTTTCAAGCGCCATTGGCCTTTACCATCGTAACCGCCTAATGCACTTTTCAGTACCATTGGCATACCAACGTGTTCAATCGCGCGGTCAAAATCTTCACGTGTTTCAATCACGTAGTATTTCGCATTACGCACGCCAGCGTTGTCGAGTAGGGCTTTTTCAAGACGACGATCACCGCCTGCCTTGATCGCTTCTGTGCTCGGAAGGAACTTTCCACTCTCTTCACAGATGTCGAGCACATCATGAGGGATATGTTCGAATTCTGCTGTGATCACATCGACTTGCTCAATGGCATTTTCCAGACCATGACCAAGCACATGTTGAGTGAGAGGGTGAACGATATTGCCGCTACCCACATCGTAAGCAGAGATTTGAATATTCAGTGGTGCACCAGCCAGAGACATCATACGAGCCAACTGACCAGCTCCTAGAACCAGTACGTGCATCCGATTAGTCCTCAGCTGGGTTTGGGTTAGCCAGAACCGTTTCTGTCTGTTCGTTGCGGAATGCTTCTACCTTCGCCATGATACTTTCATCATGCGTACCCAGAATTTGTGCTGCCAGGATACCGGCGTTTGCCGCACCTGCTTCGCCAATCGCTAACGTGCCGACTGCAATACCTTTAGGCATTTGTACGATAGACAGCAGAGAGTCCATTCCTTTCAGAGCACGTGACTGAACTGGAACGCCAAGTACTGGCAAGCTCGTGAATGCCGCCGCCATACCTGGTAGGTGAGCAGCGCCGCCCGCACCTGCGATGATTACTTTGATGCCGCGCTCTTTCGCACTGCTTGCGTAATCAGCCAATAGTTGAGGAGTACGGTGAGCTGACACCACTTTTGTTTCGTAAGACACGCCAAATTGATCCAGCATGTCCGCTGCTAGTTTCATGGTTGGCCAATCTGATTTAGAACCCATGATGATACCGACTTTCATCTCAAACTCCTTCAAGCTGCAAAATTAGGTGAGCTGATAAATTTGTGCGCATTATACGGGGATTTTTATCTCAAGCAAACGTTTGCGCGCCTTTGTAAATGCTATTGATACATTTTATAAAAAAATTGCTTTAGTCTCTGAGAATGAATCTTTGTACACTTAGGTATAGAGAAAATAATACAGTCAGATAATCAGGAAGTAATCGGTGGATAACTTTGAACAAGTGCTCAATGCACTACAGCAAGGCGAAGTGATTGCCTATCCAACAGAAGGTGTTTTTGGCGTCGGGTGTGATCCTGATAATCCAGAGGCAATCCAAAAGCTGCTGGAACTAAAACAGCGCCCGGTAGAAAAGGGTCTCATCCTTATTGCTGCCAGCTATGATCAGCTATTACCTTACATTGACGAGTCTCAGCTGACGCAAGCACAGTTAGATAAAGTTCATGCCACCTGGCCTGGTCCTTACACTTGGATCATGCCTGCGAGCGATAAAGTATCTAATTGGGTTTCAGGGCAGTTTGATTCGATTGCCGTTCGTGTGACCGATCATCCTTTGGTGCAAAAAATGTGTAATGCATTCGGAAAGCCGTTAACCTCTACCAGCGCGAATCTTTCAGGCTTGCCGCCGTGTATGACGACGGAAGAAGTTGAGCAGCAGCTGGGTGATAAGTTGGTGGCGATTCTTCGTGGTGAAACCAGCGGGCGTGATAAGCCAAGTGAAATTCGTGACGCCAAAACCTCGCAAATATTAAGACAGGGCTAACCCTGCCTACCAGCCTTCAAATAGGTACCAGATAATAGGTAATAACGTATGTCAGCAATCGATAAGCATGCCGTAAAGCAGTTCCTGATGTCGCTTCAGGATTCCATTTGTCAGCAGTTAGAACAAGAAGATGGAAAGGCCGTCTTTGTCGAAGATGCGTGGCATCGTGAGCCGGGAGAGCGTCTTGGTGGTGGCGGCCGTTCACGAGTTCTGCGTGATGGCGACGTCTTTGAGCAAGGTGGAGTGAACTTCTCTCATGTAGAAGGCAAAGAAATGCCAGCGTCAGCAACAGCGCATCGTCCTGAATTAGCGGGGCGCCGTTTTGAAGCGATGGGAGTGTCTTTGGTTATTCACCCTAAAAACCCGTATGTGCCGACTTCACATGCCAATGTGCGCTTCTTTATCGCAGAAAAAGACGGAGAAGATCCGATTTGGTGGTTCGGTGGTGGCTTTGACTTAACGCCGTTCTATCCTTTCGAAGAAGACTGCCAGTCATGGCACGATACCGCGAAGGCAATCTGTGCCCCGTTCGGTGATGAAGTCTATTCGGATCACAAAGCTTGGTGCGATAAGTATTTCTTCCTTCCACATCGAAACGAAACTCGTGGTGTCGGTGGTTTGTTCTTTGATGATTTGAACCATTGGGAGTTCGACAAATGTTTCGATTACATCAAAGCGGTGGGTGAAGGCTTCTGTCAGGCTTATCTGCCAATCGTTGCACGACGTAAAGATATTGAGTTTGGCGAGCGTGAGCGAGAGTTTCAGTTGTATCGTCGTGGCCGTTATGTTGAGTTTAACTTGGTGTACGACCGTGGCACCTTGTTTGGTTTGCAAAGTGGTGGACGTACGGAGTCGATTCTTATGTCCATGCCGCCACTAGCACGCTGGGAATACAGTTATCAGCCTGAAGCTGGGACACCTGAAGCCGAGCTTTACGAGCGATACCTAAAACCACGTGACTGGTAAGCGCTGAATCTCCTTTTCTATATAGAAAGATAGTGATAGGGTCATCTTTAATCAGATGGCCCTGTTTTTCTCTATATTAAGGTAAGGAATAAAGGTAAGGAAATGACTCAGCAAGTTGATCGCTATGCGGTGTTTGGTAATCCCATCGGGCACAGTAAGTCGCCATTTATTCACACACTCTTTGCTCGCCAAACGAATCAATCGCTGACTTACACAGCCGAATGTGCCCCTGTCGACGGGTTTATTGAAGCTGTGAACGTGTTTTTTGCTGAAGGTGGTAAAGGATGTAATGTCACTTTGCCTTTTAAAGAACAGGCGTATCAGTTTGCCACTCGTTTAACAGAGCGTGCCCAACTTGCCGGAGCTGTGAATACACTCAAAAAGCTTGATGATGGTGAAATCATCGGTGACAACACCGACGGCGCTGGTCTGGTGCAAGACCTACTGCAGCACCAAGTCGTTTTAGAAGGCGCTCGTATCCTAATCATCGGAGCTGGTGGCGCTTCTAGAGGAGTAATTCTGCCGTTACTTGAGCAAAGGCCTGCTTCATTGACGGTAACCAACCGTACATTTTCTAAAGCTAAAGAATTGGCAGCGCTGTTTTCAGATTACGGGCCTGTGGCAGCGAAAGAGATGAATAGTATTACTCAAGAATACGACGTCATTATTAACTCAACGTCAGCGTCGCTGAGTGGAGAACTTCCTGAAATATCGTCAGCTATCTTTGCTCCCAACAGCACAAGCTATGACATGATGTATGGCGGTGGTGATACCAAGTTTAACCAATGGGCTAAAGAACATGGTGCAGCTCAAGCTTATGACGGTTTAGGAATGTTGGTCGGTCAAGCGTCTGAAAGCTTTATGCTCTGGCGTGGTTTGCGTCCTGGTGCTAAACAGATTTTACGTGAGCTTAGAAAAAATCTTGAAGGTCAATAATCGATGAATCAATCCATTTTATTCCCAGACATCCAGTCCTGGGATGAATCATCACAATCAATCCACTTTCCTGCGCAGCAATCGGGCGCACTGATTGAATGCTACGTCACGAAACAACAACTCTCAAAAATGAGTGGCTTGGATATTGAAGATGAGCAAAAAGCTGTAGAAGCATTTTTAGCCTTACGCTTTGATCTGGAAGAAATGGCCGAAGAGCTCATAGAAGATGAAGCCTTCAATGAAGAAGGCCACATTGTAATTGATTAACTAGATTATCGGATGACTAACCAATGATTTCGACTTCATTCATATAGTCGTTCTTATTCTGGACGTAGTTATCTGAAGACTTTTGTAAAAAAGCGCGCTCTTTTTCTGACAGTGGGCGTGCTTGTTTTACCGGGCTACCAACATAGAGGTAACCACTTTCTAATACTTTGCCAGGCGGAACTAAACTGCCAGCGCCAATCATCACTTCAGATTGTATAACTGCACCATCAAGAACGATTGCTCCCATACCTACTAATACGTGATCGTGAATCTCACAACCATGCAGCATGACTTTGTGACCGACAGTGACATCATTGCCAATAATTAATGGATAGCCGTTTGGGTTTTCCTGATTCTTGTGTGTCACGTGTAATACACTGCCATCTTGGATATTTGTTCGTTCGCCGATGTGGATATGATTAACGTCACCACGAGCAGCAACCAACGGCCAAACGCTAGAATCGTCCCCAATAACGATGTCTCCGACTAAAACAGATGTTGAGTCGACGTAAACTCGCTCACCAAGCTGAGGCTTTATACCTTTATAACTTCTTATTGAACTCATCTTTTCTCCTTATTGTGGGCGATTAAAGGGTATATAGGGGTAGAAGAGTAGTAAAAACTCGCCTTTTAGAATAAAAAACACCCAAACGACAAATAAATCAAAAAAAACATCAAAAAGGGCTTGCCAATGTGATCGCAATCTCTATAATGCCACCTCGCTGACACGGCAACGCTTCGAAAGAAACGAGCAGGGTTAGCAAGCCAAATTAGCCAAGCGGAAACGTTTGAAAAAAGTTTGAAAAAAGTGATTGACACTAAACTTTAACTCGCTAAAATGGCCGTCCGATTTGAGCGAAGCTCAATAGGAAAGCTCTTTAACAATATAGACCTATCAATCTGTGTGGGCACTCGTTGATGATAATCCAATTAGAAACTTCGGTTTCAAATTAGGTTTCAATGATACGAAGTGACCATTGAATCTTCGGATTCAGCACAGTCAATTCAAACATTACTTTATGTAATGTTCAGTATTCATTGAGCCGACAAAATCTTAAATTGAAGAGTTTGATCATGGCTCAGATTGAACGCTGGCGGCAGGCCTAACACATGCAAGTCGAGCGGAAACGAGTTAACTGAACCTTCGGGGAACGTTAACGGCGTCGAGCGGCGGACGGGTGAGTAATGCCTAGGAAATTGCCCTGATGTGGGGGATAACCATTGGAAACGATGGCTAATACCGCATGATGCCTACGGGCCAAAGAGGGGGACCTTCGGGCCTCTCGCGTCAGGATATGCCTAGGTGGGATTAGCTAGTTGGTGAGGTAAGGGCTCACCAAGGCGACGATCCCTAGCTGGTCTGAGAGGATGATCAGCCACACTGGAACTGAGACACGGTCCAGACTCCTACGGGAGGCAGCAGTGGGGAATATTGCACAATGGGCGCAAGCCTGATGCAGCCATGCCGCGTGTGTGAAGAAGGCCTTCGGGTTGTAAAGCACTTTCAGTCGTGAGGAAGGTAGTGTAGTTAATAGCTGCATTATTTGACGTTAGCGACAGAAGAAGCACCGGCTAACTCCGTGCCAGCAGCCGCGGTAATACGGAGGGTGCGAGCGTTAATCGGAATTACTGGGCGTAAAGCGCATGCAGGTGGTTTGTTAAGTCAGATGTGAAAGCCCGGGGCTCAACCTCGGAATAGCATTTGAAACTGGCAGACTAGAGTACTGTAGAGGGGGGTAGAATTTCAGGTGTAGCGGTGAAATGCGTAGAGATCTGAAGGAATACCGGTGGCGAAGGCGGCCCCCTGGACAGATACTGACACTCAGATGCGAAAGCGTGGGGAGCAAACAGGATTAGATACCCTGGTAGTCCACGCCGTAAACGATGTCTACTTGGAGGTTGTGGCCTTGAGCCGTGGCTTTCGGAGCTAACGCGTTAAGTAGACCGCCTGGGGAGTACGGTCGCAAGATTAAAACTCAAATGAATTGACGGGGGCCCGCACAAGCGGTGGAGCATGTGGTTTAATTCGATGCAACGCGAAGAACCTTACCTACTCTTGACATCCAGAGAACTTTTCAGAGATGAATTGGTGCCTTCGGGAACTCTGAGACAGGTGCTGCATGGCTGTCGTCAGCTCGTGTTGTGAAATGTTGGGTTAAGTCCCGCAACGAGCGCAACCCTTATCCTTGTTTGCCAGCGAGTAATGTCGGGAACTCCAGGGAGACTGCCGGTGATAAACCGGAGGAAGGTGGGGACGACGTCAAGTCATCATGGCCCTTACGAGTAGGGCTACACACGTGCTACAATGGCGCATACAGAGGGCGGCCAACTTGCGAAAGTGAGCGAATCCCAAAAAGTGCGTCGTAGTCCGGATTGGAGTCTGCAACTCGACTCCATGAAGTCGGAATCGCTAGTAATCGTGGATCAGAATGCCACGGTGAATACGTTCCCGGGCCTTGTACACACCGCCCGTCACACCATGGGAGTGGGCTGCAAAAGAAGTAGGTAGTTTAACCTTCGGGGGGACGCTTACCACTTTGTGGTTCATGACTGGGGTGAAGTCGTAACAAGGTAGCGCTAGGGGAACCTGGCGCTGGATCACCTCCTTATACGATGATTATTCACGATGAGTGTCCACACAGATTGATATGGTTTATGAAGTTTAAGAGATAGAACATCCCCCAAGATGTTCAACTTAGTGTCCCGTTCGTCTAGAGGCCTAGGACACCGCCCTTTCACGGCGGTAACAGGGGTTCGACTCCCCTACGGGATACCATTGGGTCGTTAGCTCAGTTGGTAGAGCAGTTGACTTTTAATCAATTGGTCGCAGGTTCGAATCCTGCACGACCCACCATTATCTCAAGATATGGGGCTATAGCTCAGCTGGGAGAGCGCCTGCCTTGCACGCAGGAGGTCAGCAGTTCGATCCTGCTTAGCTCCACCATTCTTGATTCTATGGGCGATTAGCTCAGTTGGGAGAGCACCTGCCTTACAAGCAGGGGGTCACTGGTTCGAGCCCGGTATCGCCCACCATCTTTAAGCGCATTTCTTTTGAAACAGAAAGTCTTAAGTGTTCTTAAAAATGGTTCTTAAATGAATCTAGCTCTTTAACAATTTGGAAAGCTGACAAAGTAATCTTTAAGATTACTTGTAAAGTTCTCAAAGTATTCATGTATTTGAATACAACTAAAAACACATTCAAGTGTTCTTGGGAATAATCTTAGGATTATTCATATTTGAGTCCGGCAAAATCGAAAGCTGTCTCGCTCATTCAAGTAATGAGACAGCAACTTTGGTTGTTTAACATCAATTCGAAACTCCTTCGGGTTGTATGGTTAAGTGACTAAGCGTACACGGTGGATGCCTTGGCAGTCAGAGGCGATGAAGGACGTATTAACTTGCGATAAGCCCAGATTAGGCAGTAAAAGCCACTTGAGTCTGGGATTTCCGAATGGGGAAACCCACTTACATAAGTAAGTATCGTTATGTGAATACATAGCATAACGAGGCGAACCGGGGGAACTGAAACATCTAAGTACCCCGAGGAAAAGAAATCAACCGAGATTCCGAAAGTAGCGGCGAGCGAAATTGGACTAGCCCTTAAGCTTTATAAGCGTTAGGTGAACAAGCTGGAAAGCTTGGCGATACAGGGTGATAGCCCCGTAACTGACGACGCATATTCAGTGAAATCGAGTAGGGCGGGACACGTGATATCCTGTCTGAATATGGGGGGACCATCCTCCAAGGCTAAATACTACTGACTGACCGATAGTGAACCAGTACCGTGAGGGAAAGGCGAAAAGAACCCCTGTGAGGGGAGTGAAATAGAACCTGAAACCGTGTACGTACAAGCAGTAGGAGCAGGCTTTGTCCTGTGACTGCGTACCTTTTGTATAATGGGTCAGCGACTTATATTCAGTGGCAAGGTTAACCATCTAGGGGAGCCGTAGGGAAACCGAGTCTTAACTGGGCGTTCAGTCTCTGGATATAGACCCGAAACCAGGTGATCTAGCCATGGGCAGGTTGAAGGTTGAGTAACATCAACTGGAGGACCGAACCGACTAATGTTGAAAAATTAGCGGATGACTTGTGGCTAGGGGTGAAAGGCCAATCAAACCTGGAGATAGCTGGTTCTCCCCGAAAGCTATTTAGGTAGCGCCTCGGACGAATACTACTGGGGGTAGAGCACTGTTAAGGCTAGGGGGTCATCCCGACTTACCAACCCTTTGCAAACTCCGAATACCAGTAAGTACTATCCGGGAGACACACGGCGGGTGCTAACGTCCGTCGTGGAGAGGGAAACAACCCAGACCGCCAGCTAAGGTCCCAAATTACTACTAAGTGGGAAACGATGTGGGAAGGCTCAGACAGCCAGGATGTTGGCTTAGAAGCAGCCATCATTTAAAGAAAGCGTAATAGCTCACTGGTCGAGTCGGCCTGCGCGGAAGATGTAACGGGGCTAAGTAGTAAACCGAAGCTGCGGCAATACTCTTTGAGTATTGGGTAGGGGAGCGTTCTGTAAGCGGTTGAAGGTGTGTGGTAACGCATGCTGGACGTATCAGAAGTGCGAATGCTGACATGAGTAACGATAAAGGGGGTGAAAAACCTCCTCGCCGGAAGACCAAGGGTTCCTGTCCAACGTTAATCGGGGCAGGGTAAGTCGACCCCTAAGGCGAGGCCGAAAGGCGTAGTCGATGGGAAACGGGTTAATATTCCCGTACTTCTTACAATTGCGATGGGGGGACGGAGAAGGCTAGGTGGGCCTGGCGACGGTTGTCCAGGTTCAAGTGCGTAGGCTTGAGAGTTAGGTAAATCCGGCTCTCTCTAAGGCTGAGACACGACGTCGAGCACCTACGGGTGTGAAGTCATTGATGCCATGCTTCCAGGAAAAGCCTCTAAGCTTCAGATTGTAAGGAATCGTACCCCAAACCGACACAGGTGGTCGGGTAGAGAATACCAAGGCGCTTGAGAGAACTCGGGTGAAGGAACTAGGCAAAATGGTACCGTAACTTCGGGAGAAGGTACGCTCTCGACGGTGAAGTCCCTTGCGGATGGAGCTATTGAGAGTCGCAGATACCAGGTGGCTGCAACTGTTTATTAAAAACACAGCACTGTGCAAAATCGTAAGATGACGTATACGGTGTGACGCCTGCCCGGTGCCGGAAGGTTAATTGATGGGGTTAGACTTCGGTCGAAGCTCTTGATCGAAGCCCCGGTAAACGGCGGCCGTAACTATAACGGTCCTAAGGTAGCGAAATTCCTTGTCGGGTAAGTTCCGACCTGCACGAATGGCGTAATGATGGCCACGCTGTCTCCACCCGAGACTCAGTGAAATTGAAATCGCTGTGAAGATGCAGTGTACCCGCGGCTAGACGGAAAGACCCCGTGAACCTTTACTACAGCTTGGCACTGAACATTGACCCTACATGTGTAGGATAGGTGGGAGGCTTTGAAACGAGTACGCCAGTATTCGTGGAGCCGTCCTTGAAATACCACCCTTGTAGTGTTGATGTTCTAACGTTGACCCCTTATCGGGGTTGCGGACAGTGCCTGGTGGGTAGTTTGACTGGGGCGGTCTCCTCCCAAAGCGTAACGGAGGAGCACGAAGGTGGGCTAATCACGGTTGGACATCGTGAGGTTAGTGCAATGGCATAAGCCCGCTTGACTGCGAGAATGACAATTCGAGCAGGTGCGAAAGCAGGTCATAGTGATCCGGTGGTTCTGAATGGAAGGGCCATCGCTCAACGGATAAAAGGTACTCCGGGGATAACAGGCTGATACCGCCCAAGAGTTCATATCGACGGCGGTGTTTGGCACCTCGATGTCGGCTCATCACATCCTGGGGCTGAAGTCGGTCCCAAGGGTATGGCTGTTCGCCATTTAAAGTGGTACGCGAGCTGGGTTTAGAACGTCGTGAGACAGTTCGGTCCCTATCTGCCGTGGGCGTTGGAGAATTGAAAGGGGCTGCTCCTAGTACGAGAGGACCGGAGTGGACGAACCTCTGGTGTTCGGGTTGTGTCGCCAGACGCATTGCCCGGTAGCTAAGTTCGGGATCGATAACCGCTGAAAGCATCTAAGCGGGAAGCGAGCCTTGAGATGAGTTCTCCCTGATACTTTAAGTATCCTAAAGGGTTGTCGTAGACTACGACGTTGATAGGCAGGGTGTGTAAGCGTTGTGAGGCGTTGAGCTAACCTGTACTAATTGCCCGTGAGGCTTAACCATACAACACCCAAGGGGTTTTGATGGACTCAAAGTAAGAACGTTGAATGTGTAAAAACGAGAATTAAAAACAGCTTTCCAGATTAAAGAATTTGCTTGGCGACCATAGCGTTTTGGACCCACCTGACTTCCATTCCGAACTCAGAAGTGAAACGAAATAGCGCCGATGGTAGTGTGGGGTTTCCCCATGTGAGAGTAGGACATCGCCAGGCTTTAAATTTTGGACACTTGCGTCAGCGAGTGATACCACTGCGGAGTGGTAGTTCAGTTGGTTAGAATACCGGCCTGTCACGCCGGGGGTCGCGGGTTCGAGTCCCGTCCACTCCGCCACTTATTCAAAAGCCTCGCTTATGCGAGGTTTTGTCGAATTTAAAAGATACAAAATTTTAAGGGTGCAGCTCCAATTGGCAGAGCAGCGGATTCCCTAAAGTTTGCGAGATGGCGCGTGTCGGGAGTTTTAATCTCCTAAACCATCGACAATTTGATTACCTATTTCTAGGGGTGTAGCTCCAATTGGCAGAGCAGCGGATTCCAAATCCGCGTGTTGGGAGTTCGAATCTCTCCACCCCTGCCATGTTTAAAGCCTCAGTCGAAAGACTGGGGCTTTTTTGCGTTTGTACTTGGCGACTTTAAGGTGCAATTATAATTCAATACTTATGGCTGGTATGGTTCTGCTTTGTATATAGCAAAGCGCAATGGCAGAAATAGTACTGTTATAAAGTAAATTAACGATAAAACGCTTTGACGTTGCTTTTATCTGACCTCTTATATTTACATTATGGTGAGAATACGTTTTATTACCCCTTCACTATACTGTTTTAGTTGGAGTAGAAATGGAACTAACTCGCCGTCGCTTTCTTTCAATGAGCTCTATTTTGGGTATGTCAGCTCTTTTGCCTGCATGCTCTCTTAAGAAGTCGGTCAGCGGCCAAGGCTATGTTTATGAGCTTACTGCTGAACCAGCAAATGCTGAATTGGTTCCTGAACATCAGACACCAGTACTCGGTTTTAATGGCTCTATCCCTGCTCCAACAATACGTTGTCGCCAAGGCGAGAAGGTTACTATCCGGTTTACCAACAAGCTTGATGAACCAACAACGATTCATTGGCATGGTCTGCGTATCCCTATAGGTATGGATGGCGTCCCTTTTCTAAGTCAGAAACCAATCATGCCCGGTGAAACCTTCGTCTATGAATTTACTCCGCCCGATGCTGGTACGTTTTGGTATCACCCACATATGAATAGCGTAAAGCAGCTTGGAATGGGCCTTGTTGGCCTGATAGTGGTGGAAGAAGCACAACCCGTTGAGTTTGATGAAGAGCACGAGCTGGCACTTAAACACTGGCACCTGAGTAAAACTGGTCAGTGGAAAGATTTGATGATCCCTCGCTATAGTGCGCGTATGGGTACTCCAGGTGAGTGGGGGACAGTGAACGGCCAACATAATCCAACTTATAGCCTTAAGGAAAACGCAACAGTACGGTTGCGCATAGCTAATGTAGATAACACCATTACGTATCCAATCGCTGTCGAAGGGGTTGATGCCTTGGTCGTTGCTATTGACGGAAACCCGATTAAAACGCCTTATAAGCTAACTCAGCATAAGATTGGTCCGGGTATGCGGCTTGATGTCGCCTTCATTGCTCCTCCTGCGGGTAACCTCGTAAGTGTTCGTCAGATGAAAGGAAAGTTTCCATTCCCACTATGTGATTTTAAATGCCAGGAATCTAGCTTGGCTGAAAACCAAAGTATTCCCGCTTTACCATTAAATCCTGTTCCCGCTGTTGATTTAGATAATGCTGAATTGATTGACTTCGTGTTTGAGTGGGAAGGTGCGGTCACACCTGCAGATAGCTCGGGACAAGCGGTACCTAAATTTTGGTTAACGAATAAAAGGGCTTGGGAGGGCATGAGTGCTGAAAGTATTCCAGAGCCCCTCGCAAAATTGGAGTTGGGTAAAACTTACATTTTTAATTTACGTAATGTCACTCAATACCATCATCCGATTCACTTGCACGGCCATACGTTTACCGTATTGGAACTTGATGGAAAGCCCGTCGAAAAACCATTTCATACCGACACGGTTTTATTAGGTAAAAATGGATCAGCAAAAGCTGCTTTTGTCGCAGATAACCCTGGTCAGTGGATGTATCACTGTCATGTGATAGAACACATGAAAACCGGATTGATGGGTTTTATTGAAGTTGCATAAAGTGACTCCTGTAACTTTTTTATAAATGCAAATTGTTGAAGCCTAAGTTATGTATTTTGAGAACATTATTTTCACTCGTTTAGGCTCAATTGTGCCCAATAAATAAGTACAATAGTTGAAATTATATTTGGAGGGGTCATGGGACAATTCGCAATTTTAGGGCTTATCGCAATCGGTGGAGCGATAGGGGCTTGTTCACGTTATCTAGTATCTGAATATTGTGTGACACTTTTTGGTCGCTCTTTCCCATACGGTACGCTAACCGTTAACATCGCCGGTTCATTTATTATGGGGCTGCTTATTGCCGCGGTAGAAAATGAGTGGTTAGCTCCATATCCATGGCGCCAAATTATTGGGTTAGGTTTTCTTGGCGCATTAACTACGTTTTCTACTTTCTCCATGGATAACGTGTTACTGATGCAACAAGGCGCATTTTTAAAAATGGGATTCAACGTGCTACTAAATGTGCTGTTAAGCATTTCTGCAGCATGGTTCGCGTACCATTGGTTGATTATACCTAAGTAATTTTCAAATCATCCCAGGTGAGTTTCTGCTCTCCTGGGTCTTTTCCTGCCTTGTAGTTAATTCAAACCTGTCTCTATTTAAATCCAGTCATATGTCACCTTTTGGTACTTGAGATACATAAAATTGATTAAAAATACGACTTTTATACTTGGTTAACTAATTTCCTTTCTCTATAATCGATTTACTTGTCGGAGTGCCATAAGGCTGAGACCGTTAATTCGGGATCCGTTGAACCTGATCTGGTTAGTACCAGCGAAGGGAACAGGAGAAGATACCTACACCAGATCTAATCTGGCTAACCTATCAAAACGTCGAATGTTGTTTTAGAGCTCTGTCAGTTCTTTATTCGACCCCTCTTGTCGCATCTATCCGCCAAGCATTTTTATCCCAATACTTTTTATTAAAAATAACAAGCAAGGAAAAATGCTATGTCGAATCGCAAGCAAGCGAGACTGGAAGCAAAACAGTTTATTGAAACTCTCTCGGTACAGCCGTACCCAAATTCAAACAAAGTCTATGTAGAAGGTTCACGCCCGGATATCCGCGTCCCGATGCGTGAGATCTCTTTAGCTGACAGCCTTATCGGTGGTACCAAAGAGGCTCCTGTTTTCGAGCCAAACGAATCAGTACGTGTTTATGACACCTCTGGTGTATACACTGACCCAAATCACTCTATCGACCTTTACAATGGCTTACCGAAGCTTAGGGAGGGCTGGATTGAAGAACGAAACGACACTGAAGTTCTTCAAGATGTCAGCTCTGTTTACGCAAAAGAGCGTTTGGAAGATGAAACGCTGGACGAGCTGCGTTATGGCAACCTGCCTCATATCCGACGTGCTAAAGAAGGGCACTGTGTCACTCAGCTTCACTATGCACGTAAAGGGATTATTACGCCTGAAATGGAGTTCATCGCTCTGCGTGAAAATATGGGGCGCGCTAAGTATCGTGATGAAGTGCTAAACCAGCAGCACCCAGGCCAAAACTTTGGAGCCAATCTACCAAAAGATATTACTGCTGAGTTTGTCCGCAAAGAAGTGGCAGAAGGTCGTGCCATCATTCCATCAAATATCAACCACCCAGAATCAGAACCAATGATTATCGGGCGTAACTTCTTAGTCAAAGTGAACGCGAACATTGGTAACTCGTCGGTGACATCTTCAATCGAAGAAGAAGTAGAAAAACTCGTATGGGCCACGCGTTGGGGTGGGGATACCGTTATGGATCTCTCTACCGGGCGCAACATCCACGAAACCCGTGAATGGATTTTACGTAATAGCCCGGTGCCAATTGGTACTGTTCCAATGTATCAGGCGCTAGAAAAAGTAAATGGTATTGCGGAAAACCTAAACTGGGAAGTGATGCGTGACACCTTAATCGAGCAGGCAGAGCAAGGCGTGGATTACTTTACTATTCACGCAGGTTTGTTACTCCGTTATGTTCCGATGACGGCAAAACGTGTTACTGGCATCGTTTCTCGTGGTGGCTCCATCATTGCTAAATGGTGTTTAGCACATCATCAGGAGAGCTTCCTTTACACTCACTTCCGCGAAATCTGTGAAATCTGTGCTAAGTATGACGTTGCACTTTCGTTGGGGGATGGCCTACGTCCTGGCTCAGTCGCAGACGCTAATGACGAAGCACAGTTTGCTGAATTAAGAACTCTTGGCGAGTTGACCAAGATTGCCTGGGAATATGATGTACAGGTGATCATCGAAGGCCCAGGACATATCCCAATGCACATGATCAAAGAGAACATGGATCAGCAACTGGAACATTGTCATGAAGCGCCATTCTACACGCTCGGTCCACTAACTACTGATATTGCACCGGGCTACGACCACATTACTTCCGGTATTGGTGCGGCGATGATTGGTTGGTATGGCTGTGCAATGTTGTGTTATGTCACACCTAAGGAACACTTAGGTCTGCCAAACAAGGAAGATGTGAAGACTGGCATGATCACCTACAAGCTGGCTGCACATGCTGCTGACTTGGCAAAAGGACATCCAGGTGCACAGGTCCGTGATAATGCGCTATCTAAAGCACGTTTTGAATTCCGTTGGGAAGACCAATTTAACTTGTCATTGGACCCGGATACCGCGCGTTCTTTCCATGATGAAACACTGCCGCAAGAGTCTGGGAAAGTGGCTCACTTCTGTTCAATGTGTGGTCCTAAATTCTGCTCGATGAAGATTTCTCAGGAAGTAAGAGAATATGCGAAAGATACTGAGCAAGTTGCTGCTGATCAGGCGATTTCTATCAAAATGCTGGATGATCCGTTAGAAGGCATGCGTCAAAAGTCAGAAGAGTTTCGTGCCACAGGGTCAGAACTTTATCACCCAGCTGTACACGCTGAGGTGGATGAGTAATGACTAAAATCCTTATTCCGTCACCATTAATAGAGCTAACGGGTTTCGTTCAGCAAAGTTTATTATTGGCGAAAGAACAGGGTTTTAGTACTGAAAAACTTGAGTTGGGCATTAGCCCAACTCATTTAATTCAGCTTGTTCTCGACCCAAATAAAACACTGAGCGTGGGCACGGATCTAGTTGATGGATTCGATGAAGCTTTAACTGGTGATTTTACGCTTTATTACCAATCGAATTTACCTTTGAAGGAAACGAGTCAGCAAAGTTCCTCGGCTATTTTTATTGGTATTGCGGATACTTCTCCAACGCCAAACAGCGATGGCAACACCGCTCTGTTAGATATCTGGCGTCATCCAATTACTGATGAAGTAAGAGCGTTGTCAGCGAACTTGTCAGCATCAAACACCTTCCAAGCAGAGCATCACTTAGCTTGGACAGTGACGCTGTTGGCTCTCGAATTTCCAATTGAAGACGCTTTGACATTAGCTCGTGCAATGACGAATGTTTCACGTGAAACACTGTTTAACGGTGAAACATGCACGCTTCACGAGTGGGCATCTCACTTTACTGATTTTCCGACTCCGATTCTAGAAGACGCTCGCTTGGGTATTCAAGTTGGTTGGTCATCGCAAAGCGAAGCGGTCAGTTTTCCCTGCCTTGATAAAGAGAGCTTAGGGCTTTATCCCGTTGTTGATGACGTCAGTTGGATAGAGCGGCTTCTGCCGTTGGGTATTAAGACCATCCAGCTGCGTATCAAAAATCCTGACCAGTCTGATCTCGAAGAACAGATTATTCGCGCTATTGAACTGGGACGTCAATATGATGCGCAGGTCTTTATTAATGACTATTGGCAGCTTGCTATTAAGCACGGCGCGTTTGGTGTGCACCTTGGTCAGGAAGATATCGAAGAATCTAACTTGATTCAGTTGAGTGAAGCGGGGATTCATTTAGGACTGTCAACGCATGGTTACTATGAGCTGCTGCGAATTGTCCAAATCAATCCAAGCTATATCGCGCTAGGTCATATATTTCCGACCACGACCAAGCAAATGCCATCAAAGCCACAAGGTTTGATTCGTTTAGCTTTGTATCAAAAGCTGATAGACAGCATTCCATATGGAAAGCAAGTTGGCTATCCAACTGTCGCTATTGGCGGTATTGATCAATCAAATGCAGAGCTGGTTTGGCGATGCGGTGTATCCAGTTTAGCTGTGGTTAGAGCCATAACGTTGTCTGAGTCGCCAAAATCGGTGATTGAGTTTTTCAATCAATTGATGGGTAGCGCTCAGCCATTGCATGTAGTGGAGAATGAAAGTGCTTACTGATAAAGAATTCATTCGCTATCAACGTCAAATTGCGTTACCTGAAATCGGTGAATCAGGACAAGCGAATCTAAGTCAATCTCATGTCCTGGTTATTGGCTGTGGCGGACTAGGAAGCGCTGCGGGGTTGTATTTGTCAGCCGCTGGAGTGGGTAAGTTGGTTGTTGTTGATGATGACCATGTCGATAGTAGCAACTTACAACGACAGGTTGTTTATCGAGAGCGTGATATCAACCGGATGAAAACTGAAGCTACTGCTCAGCAGTTAGGTGCCCTTAACTCACTGGTTCAAGTTAGAACTATTCCGAAACGTCTCGATAAATCTCAGCTGCAATTAGAAGTGATGCTTGCCGATGTTGTGCTCGACTGTAGTGACAACATGCCAACTCGGCAGCTGATTAATCAAGTCTGTTTTCAGCAAAATACGCCTTTGATATCTGCGGCTGCTATTGGTTGGCAGGGTCAGTTTGCTGTATTTGATTACTCAGAGGAACAACAGAGTTCGGGGTGTTACCGTTGCCTGTATCCATTTGATGAGTTGAAGCAAGGCATGAAGTGCAGCGAAATGGGGGTTGTCGGTCCTGTGGTTGGAACACTAGGAAACTACCAGGCCTTGGCAGCTATTCAAAAGCTGGCGACAGGTAAGTTTCATGTGGCTAGTGGTCACTTGCACCTATTTGATGGTGCATGCATGACTTGGCAAACCATGGTGATCAACAAGGACCAAGAATGCCAGGTTTGTAGAAATGCGAACGAGCCACAGCACTGAGTTAGGAGAAGAGTCACAAATGACACCACCAAATCATTTGATAACTGAATTGAACGACGCCACAAGTGGAAAAGATAAGTTGGTCATCATCACTATTAATGACCAACCTCAGCAGGTCGCGTTAAACGCTAACTTACAGCAAATCATCACACAGTTTTCTCTACCAGAGGTAGGCTGTGTTTTTGCCATAAATAATCAAGTTGTACCGCGTAGCGAATGGGCAAGCACGGTACTGTCAGAGGGAGATAGTATCTCTCTGTTTCAAGCCATCGCAGGGGGATAATGTCGATGCTGAAAATTGGTGATAAAGAATTTCAATCTCGCTTGTTCACAGGAACGGGCAAGTTTTCCAATAGCGCTCTTATGGCTGAAGCAATTCAGGTTTCAGGCTCTCAACTTGCAACGATGGCACTTAAGCGTGTAGACGTAAATGACCAGCAAGATGATATTTTGCAGCCTTTAATTCATGCTGGCGTGAATTTGTTACCGAACACTTCGGGTGCCAAAAATGCTAAAGATGCAGTTTTTGCCGCTCAGCTTGCGCGTGAAGCGTTAGGAACCAATTGGGTCAAACTCGAGATTCACCCTGACCCGAAATATTTAATGCCTGATCCGATTGAAACTTTAGCTGCTGCAGAACAACTGGTTCGAGAAGGCTTTATTGTTTTGCCATATTGCCACGCCGACCCTGTGTTGTGTAAACGACTAGAAGAAGTTGGCTGTGCAGCTGTTATGCCGTTAGGTGCACCGATCGGTTCGAACAAGGGCATTGTTTCTCATGACTTTCTAGAAATCATTATCGATCAGGCAAATGTGCCTGTCGTGGTTGATGCTGGAATTGGTGCACCTTCACATGCTGCACGTGCGATGGAAATGGGTGCGGATGCAGTACTGGTCAATACAGCGATCGCCGCAGCAAACGATCCAGTTGCTATGGCAAAAGCATTTAAGATGGCAGTAGAGTCGGGTCGGATGGCTTATGAAGCAGGTCTTGCAGGGCAGGTTTCTCATGCAGTTGCTTCAAGCCCGCTAACGGCTTTTCTTGATGATCTGTAAAAGAGAGGTCTTAACATGAGCTTTTATGACCACTTTAAGCAGTTCAACTGGGATGATATTTCCATGTCGATATACGCCAAATCGGCCAAGGATGTGGAAAGGGCGCTGGCAAAACCCAAACGAGATTTGGAAGATTTCAAAGCGCTCATTTCTCCTGCTGCAGAACCGTATCTTGAACAGATGGCGAAGGTTTCTTATTCGCTGACGCGTAAGCGCTTTGGCAATACCATGTCGCTCTATATTCCATTGTACCTTTCTAACCTTTGTGCCAATGCTTGTACTTATTGTGGTTTCTCTATGGAAAATCGCATTAAGCGCAGAACGCTAAACAAAGAAGAAGTGGCGGCGGAAATTGAAGCCATCAAGCGAATGAAATTCGACAATGTCTTGCTGGTAACAGGCGAACATGAAACCAAAGTAGGAATGAAGTACTTTCGCGAAATGGTGCCGATGATAAAGCAGCGCTTTAACTATTTGGCGATGGAAGTACAGCCTCTGGATCAGGATGAATATGCCGAGCTGAAATCACTGGGCTTGGATGCCGTGATGGTTTATCAAGAAACGTATCATCCATCGACCTACGCAGAGCATCACCTGCGCGGAAACAAAATGGACTTCCGATACCGCTTAGAAACACCAGATCGGTTAGCTAAGGCGGGAATCGACAAGATAGGTATTGGCGCGCTTATCGGGTTAGAAGAGTGGCGAACGGATTGCTTTTTTGCCGCGGCTCATCTTGATTACCTTGAGCGTACTTATTGGCAATCACGTTACTCGATTTCATTCCCTCGACTCCGTCCGTGTGCAGGTAATGCGCCGACCAGTGGCTTACAACCAAAATCAGTGATGACAGATAAACAGCTCGTCCAACTGATTTGTGCATACCGACTGTTTAACCCCGAAGTAGAGCTTTCGTTGTCGACACGTGAATCACCAAAGTTTCGTGATAATGTTTTGCCTCTTGGGATTACTAGTATGTCTGCGGCTTCTAAAACTCAGCCTGGTGGTTATGCGACAGAAGAAGTAGAACTCGAACAGTTCGAAATCAGCGATGAAAGAAGTGCAGCTTCAGTAGAAGATATGATCAGAGCAAAAGGTTTCGATCCAGTATGGCGAGACTGGCACTCTGTTTATTCAGGATAATTTAGGTGTGCCAGATGGTAAGTGTTTCACGTGAAACATCGTGAGTGGCTAGATGATAATAAAACGAAGTATTGAACTTTATCTGACGACCTTTAAAAAAGGCTCTCCATTTGGAGAGCCTTTTGATTTTGCATCTTAGATAAGTTTGAGCGTATTTATTACGAATGTGCCAAAGGCAGAGTGGCTTCGCGTAGCCAGTCTTTTACATCGCCTTCGACAAGAGGGCTGATTTGCTCCCAGACTTTTTGGTGGTAATCATTTAACCAAGCCAGTTCTGGACGAGTCAGCATATCCACGTTGATGTTACGTTTGTCTATTGGGCAACGAGTCAGTGACTCAAATGACAGAACAGGGAAGTCACCGTTAGTTTGTGTTTCCACTACGAGCTCTAAGTTTTCGATACGGATACCGAATGCGTCAGTACGGTAATAACCTGGCTCATTGGATAGCACCATACCTTCTGTTAGCGGTACATTGATTTGTCTTTTAGAAATGCTTGCAGGACCTTCATGTACACTAAGGAAGTGACCGACACCATGGCCAGTACCGTGGTCGTAATCGTAACCTTCTGCCCAAAGGTGTTGGCGAGCCAATGTATCGATCTGGTAGCCACAAGTACCTTTCGGGAAACGCGCACGAGCAACACCAATATGTCCTTTTAACGCCAGAGTGAATTGCTTGATCATTTCCGCTGATGGTTGGCCAATCGCAATGGTACGCGTGATGTCGGTTGTACCATCTAAGTACTGACCTCCAGAGTCAACCAGATAAAGCGTATTCATTTCTAGCTTACCTGGAACTGGTTGGTTCTCGTGGTTGTAGTGACACATTGCGGCGTTACCACCGGCTGCTGAGATCGTATCGAAGCTTAGGTCCATCAATGTTGGGTCTTCTTTACGGAATGCTTCTAATGTGTCTGCGAGTGTTGCTTCATCATGAAGATTACCAGCCGCTACTTCTGCATCTAACCAACATAGGAACTTACTCATCGCAACGCCGTCGCGTACGTGACACGCTTTCATA
The DNA here is from genome assembly GCF_035621455.1 of Vibrio natriegens NBRC 15636 = ATCC 14048 = DSM 759. Taxonomy (NCBI): domain Bacteria; kingdom Pseudomonadati; phylum Pseudomonadota; class Gammaproteobacteria; order Vibrionales; family Vibrionaceae; genus Vibrio; species Vibrio natriegens. The sequence continues at coordinate 3,106,724 of NZ_CP141822.1, read as the reverse complement.
CCCGCAATTTCAACCGCGTTCTTCGCTGCTTTCGGCATTAGACATGGATCTGCCGCCGCGATAACCGATGCGCCGGAATTCTGTAGAACCAGCTTAAACCATGCATTGCTGATTGCTGGATCGACTAATACCTTTTTGCCAGTCATCGCTTCAAGACGAGACTGAAGTGCTTCAGGATGATGAACGGTGACACCAGAACCTACGTGTGCTTCAAATTCATTTGGCAGTCTAGCTGGGTCAAGGAAGTATTCCACGGTGGAATCCGCATGAAGAATAGCATGGGACAGAAGTACGGGTAGGCGAGATACATCCAAGCCACGAACGTTCAATAGCCAGCAAATAGAATCAAGTGCGGTGATGACTGCACTGTCAGCGCCAGCATTTTTAATTAGCTGAGCGATCTCCTGACGTTTACTTTCGCTAGATTGACCAACCGCTTCCGTTGGCATCAGGCGAACATCAGACACCACTGGAGCTGGGCGATCATGCCACAATTCATCAATCGGATTACTGGTTAGCATGTTAAGCTCAAACTTACCGGCCAGTTTCGCCTGCGCCGTATCTAGCCATGCGGAGCTATGCATACGTGGGTCAATCGCTACTGATGCTCCCGCTGCAAGATTGTCTTTGATCCAATCAAGCGCTGGCTCTTCAATCAGGTGGCGGTATTCAAATAGTTCTGCAGGCACTTGTTTGGTGACTTGAACGGTATAGCGGCCATCAACAAACATAGCTGCTTTATCTTTCGTAATGACGGCTGCTCCGGCTGAACCAGTAAATCCGGTTAGCCAATGTAGGCGTTCGTTATGAGCCGGAACGTATTCACCCAAATACTCGTCTTCGTGTGGGATGAGTAGGGCATCAATATTGTGTTGAGCAAGCCATTCGCGAATCGCGTTCACGCGGCTTTGTGTATCGTTATGCATCTGTGTTATTCCTTCAATTACGGCTCCTTCATGCTCAATTTGGGAGCTGTTTCCTTCTGCTTAGTGCAGTATCGAATTAAACATTCTTAAGTTTAATCCTGGGTACAACAGGCCTAGATGAGCCAAAAAGGACTATCGACTGTTAAGCTACTCATTTTAACCGTTAAGCGCAAATTGAGTCCGAGTTTTTATCTAAGGTGATCGGTTTTTTGCGTGATCATCGTGCGTAACCAGTTCAGTGCCGGGTCGTTTTCTCTGTCTCTATGCCAGAACAAAGTATATGCCATTGGCGGAAATTCGAGTGGCAATGGCAGAACGGCTAAGTCGAGTTGCTTAGCTGCCAACTGAACAAAGTGACTTGGTGCTGTGAAGATAAAATCGGTATAAGAACACAAACTTGCGGCACTATTGAAATCTGGAACTGTGACCGCGATGTCCCGTTCTGCGCCAATATCGGCAAGGCGATAATCCAATAACCAGCGATCATTACCGTCGCAACGCACCTGAACATGTCGCAGAGATAGGTAAGACTCAAGGTTCCATTTTTGGTTGAGTGCTGGATGGTTCTTACGGATAATACACATTTGATGATCGCGATAGATTTCCTGCTCGCAAATATCATCCGGCGGCAGTAGGGTAAGTTTGGCATCGTTAATGTCGATGTCTTTCCCAGTTAAACCCAAATCCAACTCGCCGCGTTGTAGCATTTTAAACGTGTTATCCGACCACGGATGGGTGCTGATGGTCACGCCGGGTGCCTGCTGAAAGATTGCGGGTAAAAAATGAGGCAATATTAAAGGGTAGACGCTTTCCACCGCAGCGATTTGAAAGCGGTACTCACTGCTTTGTGGAGAAAACTCTTCAGGCTGCGTTAGTACTTCCAGCTGGTTAATCAACAGATCGAGTTTCGGTTTTAGGAATAGAGAACGAGGCGTGGGTGTCAGTCCATGTGAATTACGAGTAAACAAAGGGTCGTCAAACTGAGTGCGCAGTTTGGCGAGTGATTTACTCACCGCTGATTGGCTAAGGCAAAGTCGATGCGCGGCTCGGGTCACGTTGAGCTCTTCCATCAGAACTTTAAAACAAACCAGCAGATTCAGATCAATACGTGCCAACTTCTCTATATTCATTATGATTTTCCTTAAAGGAATAATGGTCATGAGTATACATCATTTCCATTCATATCATCAGATGATTAAGCTTCACAAATAGTTCTTGTTCAATTTGGAGTGTAGTGTGTCTAGCCATAGTTCTAACAGTAAAATGCAGATGGCGTTATTGACCCTTTTGGTACTTTTTAGCCCGCTTGCGATAGATATTTATCTTCCTGCTTTACCTCTTATCGCTTCCACGTTTCAGGTAGATAATGCGCTAGCACAAGACACGATCACTTGGTTTTTGTTTGCTATGGGTGTCGGTCAGCTTTTTGCCGGCCCGCTAGCAGACAAACTCGGACGTCGAACTGTTGCATTGGGTGGTATCACCATTTACGCAATGAGTGCTTTATTGGCGTGGAGTGCTCAAAATATTGAGTGGATGTTGATGTCCCGACTGCTACAAGGCTTAGGCGCATGTGCGACATCAGTGGCAGCCTTTGCAACAGTTCGCGATATCTTTGGCCCTGAAAAAAGTGGCAAGATGATTAGCTACCTTAATGGTGCTATCTGCTTTATCCCGGCTTTGGCTCCTATCCTGGGTAGCTGGTTGACGCAGCAATTTGACTGGCGTGCGAATTTCAGTTTTATGGCTGGTTTCGCGGTGGTTTCTGGTGTGTTGATGTTCTTTATGATGAAGGAAACCAACCCTGCGACAGAAAAACAAGCGGTATTCAAACTCAGTCGTTACTGGGCTGTGCTCAGTACGCCGTCTTTCATTTTCCACGCATCGCTGTGTTTGATGGCAATGGCCGTAATCCTTGCCTATGTGACTTCTGCGCCGTCGGTACTGATGACAGGAATGGGTCTATCGATGAATGAGTTTACGTTCTGGTTTGGCGTGAACGCAGTAATCAACATCGCTGCGTGTATGCTCGCACCTAAGTTTATGGATCGTTTTGGTACGCATAACACGCTGGTTGTGGGTATTTCGACCTTAGGTCTGGCAGGTGTGGTTATGATGCTGATGAATGGTCAGAACACCGCGTTCTCTTTTATGCTGCCAATCTTTATGTCTTCGATCGGTTTCGCTCTCATTCTTGGCGGAGCGGCGGGTAAGGCGCTAGAACCGTTTGGTGATAAAGCGGGTACGGCGGCAGCGTTACTTGGATTGTTCCAAATGAGTGGCTCTGGTTTATTGGTTGGTACGTTGCAGCGTTTATCATTAGATCCGCAAACACTAATTGCACTTCAAATGTGGATTATGCTACCTGCACTTGTCATATTGTTTACCAAAGTAGGTAAGAATTGGCATTCAAGCTTCGCGAAAGCGTAAAACTGTGTAATTTAGTATTTTCCAATATGAGGATCGAGTGTATATTTGTCGTTCACACTTTTCCTGACACCATAATGGAATTCAAAAAGTAATGTCGTTAACTACGTATGAAATGGCTCGTATTTTAGAGCAAATGGAAGAATCACCAGAAAAGGTGATGTTTGGTAAGTTGCTTAATGAGCTGGGCAATCAAAGCTCCGAGCGCATTCGTAGTGCGGCAAAACAAGTACCACTGCCAATCCTGCGTGATATTGTGTACCAATTCCAGCAAGTGATTGAGTCACGTAAAGGCGAGCAAGTAGAGCTATTAGCGAAAGATATCGCTCAGAAGGGTATCTCTGCTGATGAGTTGTTAGCTTACCTAAACAAACAATAAAAAATCCCCGCTACTGCGGGGATTTTTTTATTTCATCAGTTTATTTTTCAAAGCTTGATCCAGAGAAAGCGGACCTGCGCCCCATACGATGAGCATTAGAATCATCAGCCCCCAAAGCTGGTGATCGTAGAATCCTTTTTCCCAAAGTAACGGATAGGACACTACGGCGACAATATTAAAGAGAAATAAAATCGCAGCCATTGGGCGAGTCATAAACCCCAGAGCGACGAACAGTGGCAGCGTTAACTCAGCTGCCGTCCCTAGATAAGCAGCTAACTCCCAAGGTAATAACGGCACCTGATATTCCAGCTCGAATAAGTAAAGTGTGCTATCCCAGGAGGTGATTTTGACTAAGCCTGAATTCAGAAACACCCAAGCGACCCATAAACGGCAGAAAAGCAGCAGCAAAGGTACAAACGCAGCTTGTAGGGTATGAATCCACTGATCATATCGTCCAACTAAGTTTTTTACATTTTCTGTCATCGTGGACTCCTTACATCTCTTTTATGGTAAAGCCGTCAATCAGGCCAAGAGCGGTAATGTGGTTAAGTTCGTCTAGCATTACTTTTGGCATTTCACTCAACGAGAGTTTGTTTTCTAGAGCACACAACACGCGAAATGCCTGAGGCGTCAGCTTATAACAGACGACTTGGTCGCGTTGATACGCAATCACTCCTTGCTGAGGTTGATTGATATTGAGTTGTTCAAGTTGTTGGCTTTGAATCGCATGGAACAAATCAAACACGGCATAATTGGAATCAAAGCCTGAGCAGCCAGCTCTCAAGTGGAAGACTAAATTGGGCTGTTGTGATTCATTTACATGAGCAAGGTCGGCCAGGGGAATCAGATTCTCTGTCGTTCTTGCGTTGCAGTGAGTTTGTCTTGTCACATCGAGACACCATTCAAATCGGGCGACTTCGGCGCAATAGGGCGCATGCGACATGACTTGGTCAAACTTCTTAATGGTTTTATGAAAGCCTTTGCCATAGTGAGTAACGTGACCTTCGGTCAATGGATGGCTCAGCACATGTTGCCTAGCTATTTGTGTAAAACACGCTTCACCCACTAATGCTTCAACCATAGGGTAAGTTGCCGACAAAACTTCACTTAAGCTAATGATGAAGTTGTTGCGATAAATCTGTATGCGTTCATCTGCGCTGAATTGATCAGCGGTGATACCGCAGTCTTCTCCCGATGTTTGATAGTGAAGTGCTTTGGCGAACTGGCTTTGTAAGGTAGCAAGGTTCATGATGCCTTCCTCGCAGATTCTAAAGCGGAAAAGGTTTGGTATTCTGAAAGAACACGTTTGGCTTTATCGGCTTCTGCTAGCAACACTTCAGGTGCGGGAATATCAAGATCCCACTCAATTAAAGTCTGTCGAGGACCATGCTGTTTGACCCAACGGCGATAGAGTTGCCATACTTCTTCGCTGACAGGACGGCTATGGGTATCAATCCAAATCTCACCTTTTTCCAATTTTTTGATAGTAAACCCGGCGAGGTGAATTTCATCGACTTTGTCAGCAGGGATTCCTGCTAAATAAGTGTCGCAATCAAAACCATGATTGAATGCCGAAACGTAGACATTGTTTAGATCGAGTAATAATCGGCAGTCTGTACGTTTCTGAACTTCAGCTAAAAACTCCCACTCACTAATGGTGGAATGCTGAAATTTCACATAACTTGATGGGTTCTCGATTAAGATTTCACGCTGCAGATAGTCCTGTACTTCTTGTACGTTTCGCGTGAACACGTTCAGAGCTTCTTCGGTATATGGCAAGGGTAGCAGGTCGTTAAAATAGTGACCTCCATGCTCACTCCAGCTTAAGTGGTCAGAAACAAACATCGGATCAATCACATCGATAAGGCTTTTAAGCTGGGCGAGATGCTCCTGACTGACTCGTGCTACCGAACCCAGTGACAAGCCAACACCATGGCAGCTAATTTGATAATGGTTACGAAGCGCCTGTAGCTGAATTCTTTCGGCCGAGTTGGGTTGAAAATAGTTCTCGCTGTGAACCTCTAGCCACGACAAGTCCGACGGGTTGCGACTGAAATAATCTAGGTGAGGCATGCGTAACCCAACCCCAACGAGGTTTTGCAAAGCTTGATGTTTCACGTGAAACTCCTTTTCCAACGAGTTCTGGAGAAAAAGGGCGTGTGGATAGAGCCTTCACACACCCTGACGAGCATCATGGGGACAATTAAGATGAAGAAGTGCTACCGCCCGCCAATTTGTCACATAAACCTTTTGGCACAACCACGAAGGCATCTTTTTGGCTGTCTTGTTTAGAGGTGCCGGCACAAGAGCTGTTTTTGGTTGCACAGTCGTTCTTACCTGCCTTGGCTACGCCATAACACTTTTCTTGTTCAGCTGCGACGGCAGATGTTGCAGTCAGCATTGTGCCGCCTAGTGCGATTAGACCCGTTACGGCAGCGGTAATAGCAAGATTCGAATTTTTCATAATAATTTCCTCTGAGTAGTTTACTTTACTTCCATTTCGCAAGAAGAAGCGACACCATGTTGTTCAGTATTTGTCCACTTGCTTAATTTATGAGATAGGAAGGAGAGGTAAAAACTTTCAGTGAAATTTGCCATTAGTCTCTATTTTGGTTGCTCTTTTGATATAAGCGACTGAAGAGGTGAGTAAAAAAACAGCGAGTTTTTTCTCAAGTTTTGTCTAAACAGCGCCCAGCTGTTTAGGTTATAATCGGTTTTTATGTATAAATAACCAGTAGCTCATCATGATGGATCCATCTCTATTACTCGACGGTTTGAACGATAAACAGCGTGAAGCCGTTGCAGCACCTCTAGAAAACTTGCTCGTCCTTGCTGGTGCAGGGAGTGGTAAGACTCGTGTTCTTGTTCACCGAATCGCCTGGCTGATGTCTGTAGAACAAGCTTCTCCGTTTTCAATTATGTCAGTAACTTTTACTAACAAAGCGGCAGCGGAAATGCGTGGCCGTATTGAAGAGTTAATGATGGGCAGCGCATCTGGCATGTGGAATGGTACTTTCCATGGTATTTGTCATCGTATTCTTCGCGCGCACTATCTTGATGCCAAGCTACCGGAAGATTTTCAAATCATCGATAGCGACGATCAACAGCGACTACTTAAACGCCTGATCAAAGCACAAAATCTGGATGAAAAGCAGTGGCCTGCACGTCAGGTTGCTTGGTGGATTAACGGTAAAAAAGATGAAGGTCTTCGCCCGGCGCACATCGATGCGTACCACGATCCGGTCACCAAAACTTACTTACAGTTATATACCGCTTATCAGGAAGCGTGCGATCGCGCTGGTCTGGTCGACTTTGCGGAAATTTTGCTTCGCGCTCATGAGCTACTGCGCGATAACAAGTTTGTCCGCGAACATTACCAAGCGCGCTTTAAACATATTCTGGTCGACGAATTTCAGGATACCAACAACATCCAATACGCTTGGCTGCGTATGATGGCAGGGCCTGAGTGTCATGTGATGATTGTGGGTGATGATGACCAGTCCATTTATGGCTGGCGTGGTGCGAAAGTGGAGAACATTGAGAAATTTACTCTTGAGTTCCCAAGTGTTAGCACCATTCGTCTGGAGCAAAACTACCGCTCGACCAAAACGATTCTGGAAGCATCGAACACGCTAATTTCGAATAATACTGAGCGTATGGGTAAAGAGCTTTGGACCGATGGTGTCGTTGGTGAGCCAATCTCGGTCTACAGTGCTTACAACGAGTTGGACGAAGCCCGTTTTGCCGTTACCAAAATTAAAGAGTGGCAAGACAAGGGCGGTGTCCTTAATGATGCCGCAATGCTCTACCGTAATAACGCCCAGTCTCGTGTACTGGAAGAAGCGTTGATTCAAGCGGGTCTTCCATACCGTATTTATGGTGGTATGCGATTCTTCGAACGTCAGGAAATCAAAGACGCCCTGAGCTACCTTCGTCTGATTGCCAACCGTAATGATGATGCGGCGTTTGAGCGTGTGGTGAATACACCAACGCGTGGTTTAGGTGATAAAACACTTGAGACGATTCGCCGTGCGGCTCGTGATCGTGGTTGCACTATGTGGGAAGCCAGTATCGCGATGTTGGATGAGCAGGTACTTGCTGGTCGTGCTGCAGGCGCATTAAGCCGTTTTATCGAACTCGTTACCGCACTGGAAGACGATACGCTAGAGAAGCCTCTGCACGAGCAAACTGACCATGTGATCAAGTATTCCGGCTTATTTGCAATGTACGAGAAAGAGAAGGGCGAGAAGTCCAAAGCGCGTATTGAGAACTTGGAAGAACTGGTCACCGCAACGCGTCAGTTTGAGAAACCTGAAGAAGCAGAAGAAATGTCACTGCTTACCGCATTCCTGACTCATGCGGCTCTGGAAGCGGGTGAAGGCCAGGCAGACGAGTTCGAAGATGCGGTTCAATTGATGACTCTGCACAGTGCGAAAGGTCTGGAGTTCCCATTAGTGTTCATGGTGGGTGTCGAAGAAGGCATGTTTCCAAGCCAGATGTCTGCCGAAGAGGCCGGGCGTTTAGAAGAAGAACGTCGCCTTTGTTATGTCGGTATGACGCGTGCGATGCAAAAACTCTACATCACTTATGCAGAAATGCGTCGTTTGTATGGTCAGGATAAGTATCACAAACCATCACGTTTTATTCGCGAACTGCCGGAAGGTTGTCTGGATGAAGTACGCATGAAAGCGCAAGTCAGCCGCCCGGCAAGTAGTGGTCGCTTTAGCCAAACCACGGTAAAAGAGAACTTTAACGAGACGGGTTTTGCGTTAGGCTCACGCGTGATGCACCCTAAGTTTGGCGAAGGGACCATTATTAACTTTGAAGGTAGTGGCCCGCAAAGCCGCGTGCAAATTGCCTTTAATGGTGAAGGGATTAAATGGTTAGTGACTGCTTACGCAAGACTTGAGAAGCTGTAAGGCCTACAAGAAAAAGTGAATATAAGAGCTGCTTCGGTGGCTCTTGTTATTTCTGGCGCTTTTAAAAAGAAAAACCCCGAGGGCTTGCGCCCGTCGGGGTTATAGTCTTACTCGCAGCAATCCAGCTACTAAAAGTGCTCCATGCATCAAATCCATGATAGTGTGCTGATTCCTTCAGCTTATTCCTTTCGTCGCCTTCCTAGCGGTGTCCTTGACCTTATCCTGGTCTGCTAACAATCCTCGTTAGCTCTCATCACTTGTTCCCTGAGCGGTGTCCCTGACATCATCCTGATGTTCAATCCTTGCCTCGTCCAGAGGTGTCCATTTCCCGTCCTTAGTAGCAACCATCCTAGTCACTATTGATTCCGTTCAATGTCCAGTTTTGCATTCCATGCCCGACTATTCATCCTGAATAACCGTTTCTTCATCCTGAAGTCTACCAAATCCTTGGTAATTCCTGTTCCGTGTCAGCATCCTTCCGACAGGTTTAATATTACGTTTTTCATGCCTCTCGGCAATGGTGGAAATTCACATTTTTATGGTTTTAATGCAGCTTAAAATAGCACTTTTCTTATTATTCAATGTCTTATGCATTTTGTAGGGTGCTTTTTCTACTAAAAAAGCGTGTTTTACCTAACCCTTTGTGCGAGATCTCGCACAAAGGGGTGGGCCAAAGACGCCTAGTTGCCGATCGCGATTCCTTCTCGGCGTGGATCGGCTGCACCTTCTAGGCCATCTGAGGTGATTCGAATGGCGTGTAAACCAGAATTCAGATCTCGAATTTCTGTAGTAAAGCCAATCTTTTCTAACTCTGGTTGTAAGCGGGTGGCCGCAGTACCTTGCTCTATATCCAATGTGCCAAAGCGGTTTAATAGCCTTGGTTGATTGATAGCATGCTGGATATCCATATCCCATTGAGTATGAGCAATAATGGTTTGAGCGACGTAACCAATAATGCGGCTGCCTCCCGGCGAACCGATGGCCATATAAGGTTTATTGTCTTTGAGCATGATCGTTGGAGCCATAGAGGAACGCGGACGTTTACCTGGCTCTAAGCGGTTAGCTATCGGAGTTCCATCTTGATGAGTTCGGAAAGAGAAGTCGGTCAATTCGTTGTTGAGTAAAAAGCCACGAACCATTAACCGTGAGCCAAAAGCGTTTTCAATCGTTGTGGTCATGGATACCACATTGCCCTGTTTGTCGACGATATTGAAATGGCTGGTGGACGGAAGCTCTATCGATTCATCCATGCTGAGATTCATTGCATGAGACCATGGAGGGTTTCCGGCAGAGGCTTCTGGCAGTGCTTTACCAACTTCTATCAAGCTAGCTCGCTCTTTGAGGTAGTCGGCATCCAGCAGACCTGCGGTTGGCATGGGTACATAGTCCTGATCTGCCATGTATTTGCCACGATCCGCGAAGGCGAGGCGAGAGGCATCCGCAATCACTTGCCAAGATTTGGCACTTTCTGCGCCCCAGCCTTTGAGATCGTAATGCTCACTGATGGCCAGAATTTGTCCTACCGTTAATGCGCCGGAGCTTGGTGGCCCCATACCGCAGACATCATAGCTTTGATAAGCCACACATACCGGTTCGCGTTGCTTTATTTGGTAGGTATTAAAGTCTGACTGTGCGAGTACTCCCGGATTACCTGGCGCATTTTGGACCGTATCGATGATGTCCTGGGCGATATCACCCTGGTAAAAGGCCACAGCGCCTTTCTCTGCAATCGCAGTTAAAGTTTGCGCGTATTGAGGGTTTTTAAGGGTTGTTCCCGCCGATTTAGGTGAACCATCTGGATTAAAGAAATAAGCTTTGGTCGCAGGGAATCGTGATAGACGTTCAGCGTCGCCTTCTATCAGGCTTGCAAGTCGGGGACTGATGCTAAATCCTTGTTCAGCAACCTTGATAATGGGTTGAATAATCTTTTTCCATTCTAACTTGCCGTGCTTTTGATGCGTATCCCACAACAACTTAACGGTACCAGGTGTGCCGACAGAGCGGCCGCCGACAACCGCATCGTAAAATTGCAGTGGCTGGCCGTTGTCGTCCAGAAACAATTGTGGGGTAGCAGCCAGTGGTGCGGTTTCTCGGCCATCAAAAGTGGTGAGCTTTTGCTTATCGTTATCCCAATACACCAAGAATGCACCGCCTCCGATACCTGAAGATTGAGGCTCCACTAAACCAAGCATCAATTGAACGGCCACCATCGCATCTATCGCATTACCACCTTGTTTAATTACGTCGGCACCTGCTTGAGTCGCAATCGGGTTTGCGGCCGTCACCATGTAGTTTTTGGCTTTTTTCAGCTGCTTTTGCTCGACGCCAGTACTTTGCTCAGGTGCTATCGCGTCAGTGGCTTGATTGGCGAGGACTTGGCTCGTCAGAGTTAAGGTGGAAGTAAGGAAAAGACCCGTAGTGACGAGCCGATTAAACGTCCATTGCATGATGACTCTCCATGTTACCAGTTGAATATCCAGCTTGGCAGTCATGGAGAGGATCGTCGAGTAAGCGGTCTTAGAAATGTCGGTTGTGCGACGCTTTTAAATCAGCCAGTTATACCGAAAAGGTACGGATGGTTTGCAGTAAGATGCTGCCACCGACTAGCGTGAACACCACACCGCATAAACCATCGATGTAAATACCGGCTTGTTGTAATCGTCGCTGCAATCTTTGTGTAGAGAGCATCCAGGCCAGGCTGGAAAACCAAAGAAGTGATAAACCAAATAGAATCACTAAAGCGATACCTTTTCCAGTAACAGACATGCCAGCAGGAACCAAACTCGACATTAAGCTGACGAAAAATACTAAGGCTTTTGGATTCAGAATGTTGGTCGCAAAGCCCTTAGTGAATGCCTGACGTTTATTACTGATCACCAGATTGTTGGCTTGATTTGACTGATCTGATTGTGGATTTTGGATCATCGCGATCACGGCTCGCAGTGCGCCAATACCTAAATAAAGTAAATAACTGCCACCGATTAATTGTAGAACGGAGTAAAGCGTTGGGTGTTGATGTACTAGGTAGCTCACACCAGTCAGGCTGAAAAAAGAGTGCAGCAAAATACCGAAGGACAATCCAAGCGCGATGTATAAACCAGTCTGGCGTCCATGACGAGTGGCGTTTTGTACGACTAACGCGAAATCGGGGCCGGGACTCATTAAAGCAATAAAGTGAATGCTGGCCAGAGTCAGCAGGATGGTTGATTCATTCATAAGACATCTCAAAACATAATGAAGAGGTTTATTCTCTCCGACACTGGCATGACGCGCTTGTAAAAAACTGACAGTAAATGGCTGAAAGGGACTAGCGTGTTACTTGCGAGGGAGAAACGCCGTAAGTCTGCTTAAAGGCTTTACTGAAATGGGCCTGATCGTAAAAGCCAATTTGATGTGCGACTTCGGTTCCGCATTGTCCTGACTGAAGCAGCTTCATTCCTTGTTCGAGACGAAGCCGTGCAAACCAGGCATAGGGCGTCATCCCTGTCTGGGCTTTAAAGTGGCGTTGAAACTGGGTAGGACTTAGTTGGCAGAGTTCAGATAACGACTCCAAACGAACGGACTGATCGAGATTTGCCATTAAGTAATCTTTCAAGGTGTTGAGCGACTGTTTTCCGAGGGGGATGACCCTTTTTCTGGCAAGTGATCCATAGCGATCAAAAAGCAGGTTAAATCCCTCAAATGGAAGACAATCTTTGGTTAACCGACTGAGATTATTGCGTCGAAGATGGCAGTGTAAGTTACTAAGTTGTGAAAATATCTGTGGATCGGAGATGATCAGCTCATTAAAGCTGATTATTTGACCGTTTTGTTTAAGATCGGCCAGATCACTAAATAGGTGCGGTTCGATCGAAAAGACATTCACTTCATAACCGTCAGCAAGTCTCGATTGACCATCGTGCAGCTCATCGGGCGGCATAATCACGATTTGTCCGTGCCCGACTTGGTGGTGACTGCCCTGATAATGGAACTTCTGCTCGCCATGCGTGATCAGACCTAGGTGAAAATCCAGGTGATAGTGCTTTTGAAAAGCAAATTTCTGGTATTTCGCCTCAATCAGACTTAGTTGGTCATGGTCGGTTGCGTAGTATTGAATCTGTTCCATTACATACAAAAAAGCTTGGTCATATAATGACCAAGCTTATCTATGAATTGGTGACTTGTCTTGTAAAAAACGATCACTGAGCTTGAATTGCCCTGCGGGAACGGCGACTGCTGCGCAGTCCATCAAAGCTAAACACTACTAATGCTCCCCAGATAAAGGCGAATGTAATCGCTTTATCCATGGTGAAGGCTTCACCGTAAATCAAGACCGCGAGCAAGAACATCAGACTTGGCCCAATATACTGGAAGAAGCCCAGTGTAGAGAGTTTCAATCGAGTCGCTGCGCCCGTAAAGCAGAGTAGTGGCAGTGTCGTCACCACGCCAGCGGCTATCAGCAATGTATTTAACTGCCATGCGTTGTCTGCCATGCTCGAAGTCGGTGAGCTTGCGATAAAGAACAAATAAATCGCGGCTGCAGGAAGCATGACGAGCGTTTCGATGAATAATCCGGTTTGCGCTTCAACGCTGACTTTTTTGCGCAGTAAGCCATAAATACCGAAGCTCGTTGCTAATGCCATAGCAACAATAGGTACCGAACCAAATACAACGAGTTGTACCAAGACACCGCAGGCCGCAAGTACGACAGCGAACCACTGCAGTTTACGCAGCCTTTCTCCGAGGAATATCATTCCAAGCAGCACGTTTAGCAGAGGGTTAATGTAATAACCTAAACTGGCATCAAGCATGTGGTTTGCGTTGACCGCCCAAATGAAAATCAGCCAGTTAGCCCCGACTAAAATCGCGGTAGAAACCAGATACAGCATCTTGGTTTTGTTTCTGATGATATCGCTAACCGAGCGCCAATGACGGCCAAAGTGGAGGAGTGCAGCAAGCAAAAAGAAAGACCAAATCACGCGATGGCTGAGGATTTCTAAAGCTGATACATCAGTAATTGATTTAAAGTATATTGGGGCGATACCCCACATCGTGTAAGCGCCAATTGCAAGCAGGACGCCTTGCCGTGCACGTTGCTGTTCTTCTTGTATCATGACGTGTCACCTAATTGTGTTTATAGAGCGGACGAGCAGTATACGAGTGGTGTTGGCAAACACCTAGTAATTTGCGGTTTTATTCACCATGAAACCCCATTACAATGTGCCCTCATTTTGTATGCTGGTGGCATACAAAAGCATTCCTATGATCACCCAATCTGAGACAATTCATGACCTCGACCTTGTTAGCCGAACCTTCAGACTCGCCTGTAACGCCTCAACGTGTGTTGGAGGACGTCTTCGGTTATCAAAAATTCCGCGATGGTCAGCAAGAAGTTATCGATGCTGCTATTGATGGACAAGACAGCTTGGTGATCATGCCTACCGGCGGTGGTAAATCTCTCTGCTATCAAATTCCCGCGCTGGTACGAAACGGGATCACCTTGGTTATCTCTCCGCTGATTTCTTTGATGAAAGATCAGGTGGACCAGCTAAAAGCCAATGGTGTCGCGGCGGAATGCGTGAACTCGACCATGAACAGAGAAGAACTGCTGAGTGTATATAACCGTATGCACAACGGGCAGCTGAAGCTGATTTATGTTTCTCCAGAGCGGGTCTTGATGCGTGATTTTATTGAACGCCTTGAAAGTCTGCCTCTGGCGATGATTGCGGTTGACGAGGCGCACTGTATCTCGCAGTGGGGACATGATTTCCGTCCTGAATACGCGTTACTGGGCCAGCTTAAACAGCACTTTTCTCATGTTCCATTTATGGCGTTAACGGCGACCGCTGATGATGCCACCCGTCGGGATATCTTAGAGCGTTTAAGACTGAATGACCCGCAGGTTTATCTCGGCAGCTTTGACCGCCCAAACATTCGCTATAATCTGGTGGAAAAACACAAGCCTGTTTCTCAGATCATCCGCTATTTGGAAACCCAGAAAGGGAACTGCGGCATTATTTATTGTGGTAGCCGCAAGAAAGTGGAAATGGTGACAGAGAAACTGTGTAACAACCATATTCGCGCAGCAGGTTATCATGCTGGCATGGATACCGATGAACGCGCTTATGTTCAGGAAGCGTTTCAGCGTGACGATATCCAGATCGTAGTAGCGACCGTCGCTTTTGGTATGGGCATCAATAAACCTAACGTGCGCTTCGTGGTGCATTTTGATATTCCGCGCAATATCGAGTCCTACTATCAGGAAACGGGCCGAGCAGGGAGAGATGGCTTACCAGCAGAAGCGATGATGCTTTTTGACCCAGCCGACATCAGCTGGCTGAGACGCATGCTGGATGAAAAAGACGATGGTCCGCAGAAGCAGGTAGAAAGCCATAAGCTGAATGCGATGAGTGCGTTTGCTGAAGCTCAGACTTGTCGCCGTCAGGTTCTGCTCAACTATTTTGGCGAATATCGTGAGAAACCATGTGGTAACTGCGATATCTGCCTCGATCCACCGAAACACTTCGATGCAACCGAAGAGGCACGCAAAGCGCTGTCTTGTGTCTATCGTGTGAACCAAAGCTTTGGCATGGGTTATGTCGTGGAAGTACTGCGCGGTATGCAAAATATCCGCGTGCGTGAAAATGGCCACGATAAGATATCCACTTATGGAATCGGCCGTGACCACAGCCATGATTATTGGGTAAGTATCTTCCGCCAGTTAATCCACAAAGGTTTGTTGTTCCAGAACATTACCCGCAACTCAACATTGCAGCTTACGGAAGAAGCGCGTCCATTACTGCGTGGCGATGTGGCACTGGAGCTCGCGGTACCACGTCTGGATACCGCAGCACGAGCGGCTAAGTCGGATAAACTGACCAGTAAAAACTACGATAAGAAGCTGTTTGCCAAACTGCGTAAACTGCGTAAGTCGATTGCGGATGAAGATGGCTTACCACCTTATGTGGTCTTCAGTGATGCGACACTGATTGATATGGCGGAGATTCTGCCAACCTCTTATGGCGAAATGCTTGCAGTCAGCGGGGTGGGTCAACGTAAACTTGAGAAATACGCCGATCCATTCTTAGATCTTATTCAAGAACATATTACCCATCACGGTTAAGGATATTACATGCACAAGGAATTTGGCCTTGCTGAATACATTGCCGAAGAAGGTCGTTTACTTATTACTGCGCCAAGCTTCGATTTGGATACGTTTCCGGTGCTGGGTGAGCGTTTGGTAGGCTTGCTGTCGGCCTCGGTTGTCGAGAAGCAGTGGGATGCCGATATTCATTCGTGGCTTATCGATTTTGAAGGTTGCCGTCTGTTTATGAAGGCAGAACACTACAGTGAAGCGATATGGTTTGAAGCTCTAGCAGTAGAAGAGAGCAGGGAAGAGCTCGATTATCTTGCGGGATTATTTCAACGCGGATTTTGAACAAAGCAGTATGATCTTGTTAAGGGTGTTTCACATGAAACACCCTTTTTTGGGTATAAACGTTTGCGTAAAAAGCACTGCTTGCGAGCAAAATTGGTTAATGTATAATCGCCCACCGCTTAGCTCTTAGGAGCCAAGTCAGTTTATTTTTTCATTTTACATTGTTGGTAAGAGTCGTTTTTATTTTAAAAGCGCTCGATTTGGGTTCCCTCGCCCCCAAACCAAACTAAAAAGGTATCGCATGAGTAACTTTACCCCTGCGCAGCAGCGCAACGCCCTTATTTATCTGGTTTTATTTCACCTGATCATTATTGCATCCAGCAATTACCTGGTTCAGCTACCCTTTACGATTTTTGGTCTCCATACCACATGGGGCGCATTTACCTTTCCGTTTATCTTTTTGGCAACGGATTTGACGGTACGTATCTTTGGCGCAGGATTAGCGCGTAAGATCATTTTCTTAGTCATGTTACCAGCGCTGGCCGTGTCTTACCTTTTATCAGTGGTGTTCTTTGAAGGTCAGTTCCAAGGGTTTGGACACCTAGGAGAATTTAACCTGTTCGTGGCGCGTATCGCGGTGGCGAGTTTTATGGCGTACCTATTGGGTCAAATTCTGGATGTGCATGTATTCAATCGCCTGCGCCAGATGAAACAATGGTGGGTGGCACCAACCTGTTCAACGCTGTTTGGTAATGCGCTTGATACCATCGCGTTCTTTGCTATCGCATTTTACCAAAGTCCAGATCCATTTATGGCGGAACACTGGACTGAAATTGCGCTGGTGGACTATGGCTTTAAGCTGGTGATCAGCCTTGGCTTGTTTGTTCCTATGTACGGTGTATTGCTGAATTATCTGATCAAAAAGCTGACCGCAGTGAATCCGGACTTCAAAGTGACGACGACTGCTTAGTCAGGAAGCGTTCCGCGAATACCAAAAAGCCGCTTGTTTTTAACAGCGGCTTTTTTGTGTTTTGTAGGGGGATGTACAGCATAGGAAGCATTTAGATCATGGGTGTCCAAAAGCTCTTTGAGCTGTACAGAACCATCATTAAGGCAATAAAAAAGGCTCCCAATGGAGCCTTTTACCTATCACTAATTCATTGTTAGAGCGCTGAAATTGTCAATGGCCAGCCAATATCGGTCTGGCGGTTTGATTCAATTTCCAACTCTGCGGCGGTTAGCGGGTTGGCTTCTAACCACTTAGCATCAATGCTTAATGTCAGGTTGTCACCTTCGGCAGAAAGTTCCACTTGAGGCTCTAAGCTTTGATTACGTCGATGAGTTAGCAAGACTGCAAGTCGCAATAAGCGCAATAGGCGTTTTGCACTGTTACCAGATAGTGCATGTTGCTCTGGTAATGAAGTGAGCTGCTCACGGTAACGGCGGGCTATCTCACCAATAAAGAATTTTTGTGCGCGTGTGAACCCCGGTAAATCCAAGTTTTGCAGCAAGTAAGCGCTGTGTTCACCACCTTTTTTAAAGTCGATGGTTAAGCCAATTTCATGTAACTTGGCTGTGGTTTCCAGTAGAACTTCACCCTGAGGCTCCGCAATCCACGCATCACCACCGGCTTGCTGCAATAGCTTACTTGCAAGGGTTGCTACTTGTTCACCGTACTCGCAATCCAATTGATAACGACTTTGAACACTGCAGATAGTGCGTGAGCGAATGTCTTTTTGGCGCAATTCTTCGACCATTTCGTACACCAGACCTTCACGCAGAGCGCCGCCAGCCAGTGTCATCGCGTCTATCTCAAGTAACTCAAACACAGCAATCAGAATGGACAGACCGCTTGGGAAGACCAGTGCACGCTCGAGCGTCAGGCCTTCTATGTCGAGCTCTTCTAAATGATCGGCTAACATGGCTTGCTTTTGCAGGCGTTTAAGTTTGGAGTGAGTAATTACTTCGTCCATTCCCTGCGCCAGCATTATCTCTTGTAGCGCCTGAACGGTACCTGAAGCCCCGACACAAACATCCCAACCCAAGTCGATATACTGCTCTAAAATCGGCTTGATAGTCTGTTTTGCACCTTCTATGGCGGCATCGAAGTTACGAGCATTCAGTTGACGGTCTTTGAAGAAGTTCTCCAACCAGGTCACGCAGCCCATTTTTAAACTGGTGAGTGCTTTGGCTTCAAAACCCTCTCCGATGATAAGTTCAGTGCTGGCACCGCCAATATCGACCACAAGACGGCGGCCACTGCCACCAGAAGTATGAGCGACGCCTTTATAAATAGTCGCCGCTTCTTCTTCACCGGAGATAACTTCGATCGGATGACCAAGAATTTGACGTGCTTTCTCGAGAAACTCATCCACATTCGTCGCAGTACGTAATGTCGCAGTACCGACGATACGAATGTTCTGTTTAGGAATATCTTGCAAGCGTTCCGCAAATAGACTTAAGCAGTCCCATCCTCGCTGCATAGCTTCCATACTAAGAGAATTATGTTCATCTAAGCCCGCCGCTAGACGAACTTTGCGCTTAATTTTAGCCATTGTTTGAACGCTGCCATCGATGTGACGCACAACGAGCATGTGAAAACTGTTCGACCCGAGGTCGATGGCGGCGTATAGCGGTGATGATCCTGCTTGACTCATATACGACTTAACATTCCTTTATGATTGTTTTGGCGCTGATTGACGTGGCTGACGAGGACGACGTCCTTGTTGCTTACGGTTACCAGAGCGAGTACCACCTGTATTCGTACGGCGTTGTTGCGTTCGTGGTGCACGCATACGGATTGGAGCTGGCAGATCTTGAATTAGAGCTGATGCATCATATTCCGATACAGGGATAGTGTGTTCAATGTATTCTTCAATCGCAGGTAGGTTGATCGCGTACTCTTCACAAGCAAAGCTGATAGAGTTACCACTCGCACCTGCACGACCGGTACGACCGATACGGTGTACGTAGTCTTCACAATCGTCTGGCAGATCGTAGTTGAATACGTGTGTTACTTGAGGAATATGCAGGCCACGAGCCGCTACATCCGTCGCCACTAGGATATCAACATCACCTTTAGTGAACTGCTCAAGAATCTTTTCACGTTTCTTCTGCGGTACATCACCAGTTAATAGACCAACACGATGGCCGTCTGCCGCCAGGTGGCCCCAAACTGATTCACATTTGTGCTTGGTGTTAGCAAATATAATCGCACGATCTGGCCATTCTTCTTCTATAAGTGTTTGAAGAAGCGCCATTTTGTCTTCGTTTGAAGGGTAGAAAAGTTCTTCCTGGATGCGGTGACCAGTTTTTTGCTCTGGTTCTACCACAACATGTTCTGGGTTATGCATGTGTTCAAACGCGAGTTCTTGTACGCGGTAAGACAGCGTTGCTGAGAACAGCATGTTCAGACGTTCTTTTGGCTCTGGCATACGACGGAACAAGAAACGGATGTCTTTAATAAAACCAAGATCGAACATGCGGTCGGCTTCATCTAACACTACCGCTTGAATGTAGTTTAGATTAAATACACGCTGTTTATAGAAGTCGATAATACGACCAGTGGTACCGATCAGGATATCGACGCCGTCTTCTAGCTTAGCCAGTTGCTTGTCGTAGCTTTCACCACCGTAAGCCAGTGCTGCTTTTAGGCCCGTGCTTGCAATCAGAGTTTCAGCATCATTGTAGATCTGAATCGCTAACTCACGCGTAGGCGCCATGATGATGGCACGTGGTTGTGTTGGTTTGCGACCTTCGTGCTCCGGTGTCGTCATTAGGTGGTTGAAGGTTGCAGTGAGAAACGCGAGTGTTTTACCAGTGCCCGTTTGGGCCTGGCCTGCGATGTCTTGGCCGGTGAGCAGTACCGGCAACGCCAAGGCTTGGATAGGGGTACAAAACTCAAACCCTTTTTTATCCAATCCATCAATAACTTGGGGCTCTAACCCCAAATCGGCGAACTTTTGCTCTGTGATATGCGTCTTTTTCATGGCTATAGAATATCAGCTAAAGCTTGCATTACGAAAGTAAATACATTCCAATAGGGCATCAAATTACTGGTTATCATCCAACCAGTTTCGAAAAACACATTGGAGTGGAAGATGAGTGATAAGATTTTGCAGCTAACTGATGACGGTTTTGAAAACGATGTAATCAACGCTGCAGGCCCTGTATTAGTAGATTTTTGGGCAGAATGGTGTGGTCCTTGTAAGATGATCGCTCCTATCCTGGACGAAGTCGCTGAAGAGTACGAAGGCAAACTCACTATCGGTAAACTAAACATCGACCATAACGCAGGCACACCACCTAAGTTTGGTATTCGTGGCATTCCAACGCTACTGCTATTCAAAGACGGCAACGTAGCGGCAACGAAAGTTGGTGCTCTGTCTAAAACTCAACTTAAAGAGTTTTTGGACGCAAACATATAATCACCAAGTGATTACAGATAAAACCGTGCAACCATCAATGCACGGTTTTGTTTTTCTAACTCTGGACTAGAATATTAATTAGTGCTAACTTATCGCGCGTTAATTGAACAAATTTCTCTTCTTGGTCGATCCTGTGACCAAATCCATCTTAACTAGAAAACAGATCTTATTTTGACTAAACAAGAATCCACTACCATGAACCTTACCGAACTGAAGAACAGACCTGTGTCTGACCTTGTAAAACTGGGCGAAAGCTTAGGATTAGAGAACCTAGCGCGCTTAAGAAAACAAGACATCATCTTCGCGATTTTAAAAGCGCATGCTAAAGGCGGCGAAGACATCTTTGGCGATGGGGTTCTGGAAATTCTGCAAGACGGCTTTGGTTTCCTACGCAGTGCCGATAGTTCATACCTTGCTGGTCCGGACGATATTTATGTATCGCCAAGTCAGATTCGTCGTTTTAACCTACGTACAGGTGACTCAATTGCTGGTAAAATTCGCCCACCAAAAGACGGCGAACGTTACTTTGCACTTCTGAAAGTCAACACGGTTAACGATGACAAGCCAGACAACGCTCGTAACAAGATCCTATTTGAAAACTTAACGCCTCTGCATGCGAATGAGCGCATGGTAATGGAGCGCGGTAACGGTTCGACAGAAGATATCACTGCACGTGTTCTAGATTTGGCATCGCCAATCGGTAAAGGCCAACGTGGTTTGATTGTTGCTCCGCCAAAAGCGGGTAAGACAATGCTTCTGCAAAACATTGCTCAAAGCATCGCTTACAACCACCCTGAGTGTGAACTCATGGTACTTCTTATCGACGAACGTCCGGAAGAAGTAACAGAGATGCAGCGTCTGGTTAAAGGTGAAGTGGTTGCTTCAACATTTGATGAGCCAGCATCTCGTCACGTTCAAGTAGCGGAAATGGTTATCGAGAAAGCGAAGCGCTTGGTAGAACACAAGAAAGATGTGGTTATCCTACTTGACTCGATTACTCGTCTGGCTCGTGCATACAACACGGTTGTACCTTCATCAGGTAAAGTACTAACAGGTGGTGTGGATGCGAACGCACTGCACCGTCCTAAGCGTTTCTTCGGTGCTGCACGTAATGTAGAAGAAGGCGGTAGCTTAACAATCATCGCAACAGCGCTAGTTGATACTGGTTCTAAGATGGATGAAGTTATCTACGAAGAATTTAAAGGTACAGGTAACATGGAATTGCACCTGAACCGTAAGATTGCAGAGAAGCGTGTTTTCCCTGCGATTGACTTCAACCGCTCAGGTACTCGTCGTGAAGAGCTACTGACTAAGACTGACGAACTGCAGAAAATGTGGATTCTGCGTAAGATTGTTCATCCAATGGGTGAAATCGACGCAATGGAATTCCTCATCGATAAGCTAGCAATGACGAAGACGAACGATGAATTCTTCGATGCGATGCGCCGTCAGTAACAACTGAGTTCTTATTTTGAAAAAGCCACCATAAATTATGGTGGCTTTTTTATTGCTTTCTACCGATAGAAGCCTCAAAATGAGGACTAATGTTATCGGGAGGTTAACATGCAACAAGGAATGTTGTCGTCATTACTCCTGAGTTTGTCACTCGTGACCATACCTATGACCGCGCCTGCGAAGGAAATGCAGGAGTCAGTGGTAGAACAGTGGCTTCAGGATACCCAAATACAAACCAAGGTCTCTGAACTTCTAGAATATGTTGTCAGGGATGAGGTTGACTCGCTTAAATTTTCCCTCAATCGACTGGCGTTACCTCAACAAGAGGTGGTGCGTTTCCGCTTACTCGAAAAACTAGAACAGCAAGACGTGATTCTTACGCCGCGTATGGCGCTGTTTGTTGAATCGCAAAGCCGTATTACTCCCACTTATCAAGTACTCGAGCGTGGTGAAGGTTACGAATTCACTGTGCCAGCTTTTAACTTTCCCGCCGTTGCAAGCCGCTTGATCAAGCGCTGGAAGCAAGACCAGAGTACACTAGAATTTGTTCTACAAGCGGAGCGAAAAGAGCTCGATCTCAGCCAGTGGTTAACTGCAGGGACTTCACAGCAAACTCAGGCTCGTGAGGCATTATTGATTCGCGAACTCGATAGCTTGTCTCCCGGCGCGTTAAATGCGTTAACCGTACAGTTAACTCAAATAGATGTGACCAGTTGGTTACCGTCCACCGCCGTCATTGCTCGTTTAGCGCAAGTGAGCCAGGATCAGTCGATGTACGATTTGTTGTGGAGAATGAGAGCGGACTACAACAGCCATGCCGAGCTGGAGAGATTAGCAGAAGCAGGCGATGCTTTTTCATTGCAGCAGTTGATGAACTCCACGGTGAATCCAACGCTCAAACCTTATGCTATCGGTCTTTTAACCAAAGCGAATCCATTAAGCCCCGAAGTGAAACAGTTTTTAATCACTAAGATGGCTTTGTCTGAAGAAGCGACATTGGTGGCGAGAGAGTTAGCGCAACAGGGCCATCAAAGCTGGCTTAAAGAGTTAGTGACGGGGAATTATCAGGTTAAAGCCCGTCAAATAGAGCAAGTGTTGCAGTAATACAATCCTTATACCCACATAAAATAGGAGGACCTTAGTGTCCTCCTATTTGTTATACTGCGAAAAGTTTAATCAGTCAGTAGTCATGAAGGCCTATGAGTTTTAAGGATTTACGCGAATATATTGATCACCTGGAACAGAAAGGTCGACTCAAGCGCATTACTCACCCTGTTGATCCCGCTTATGAAATGACAGAGATCAGCGATCGTACTCTGCGAGCTGGTGGTCCTGCATTATTATTCGAAAACCCTATTGGTTACGATGTTCCGGTTTTAACCAACCTGTTCGGCACCCCGGAAAGGGTCGCGATTGGTATGGGACGTGAAGACGTAAAAGAACTGCGTGAAGTCGGTAAACTGTTGGCTTATCTCAAAGAGCCTGAGCCGCCAAAAGGCTTCAAAGATGCGTTAGAAAAGCTACCTGTATTTAAGCAAGTCTTGAATATGCCAGCTAAGCGTCTGCGTAAAGCGCCTTGTCAAGAAATCGTGTGGCAGGGCGACGAAGTCGATTTGGATAAAATTCCGGTAATGAGCTGCTGGGCAGAAGACGTGGCACCGCTATTAACGTGGGGTTTGACGGTTACCAAAGGGCCGAATAAAAAACGCCAGAACCTAGGTATCTATCGCCAGCAAAAAATTGCTAAAAACAAAATCATCATGCGTTGGCTTGCCCACCGTGGTGGCGCGTTAGACCTTCGTGACTGGATGGAGACCAATCCAGGGAAACCATTCCCAGTCTCGGTGGCATTCGGTGCGGACCCTGCGACTATTCTCGGTGCGGTAACGCCAGTACCTGATACGTTATCAGAATATGCTTTTGCTGGCTTATTGCGTGGCAGCAAAACGGAAGTCGTCAAATCCATCAGTAACGAGCTGGAAGTGCCAGCGAGTGCTGAGATTGTGATGGAAGGCTACATCGACCCGACTGAGTTTGCGGATGAAGGTCCGTATGGCGATCACACGGGCTACTATAACGAAAAAGAAAAGCATCATGTCTTTACCATTACGCACATCACCATGCGTAAAGACCCGATTTATCACAGTACCTACACTGGTCGTCCGCCCGATGAGCCCGCCGTTCTGGGCGTGGCACTGAACGAAGTCTTTGTGCCTATTCTGCAAAAGCAATTTCCTGAGATAGAAGATTTCTATCTGCCTCCAGAAGGTTGTTCGTACCGTATGGCGGTCGTGACGTTGAAGAAGCAATATCCGGGACATGCGAAACGCGTCATGATGGGCGTCTGGTCTTTCTTACGCCAGTTTATGTACACCAAGTTTGTAATTGTGTGTGATGAGTCGGTAAATGCGCGTGACTGGAATGACGTGGTGAAAGCCATGACTGACCATATGGACCCAGTGCGTGATACGGTAATGATTGATAACACGCCGATAGACTCACTGGATTTTGCTTCTCCGGTTGTTGGTTTGGGCTCCAAAATGGGACTCGATGCGACCATAAAATGGGAAGCGGAGTTGGCGACTCGCACGCAAGTCAATCCTTCAGAGAGCAAACCGATCACTCAAGAAGACTTAGACTCACTAAAAGCCCTTCGTCCGGACATTGTCGATATCTATCTACCTCCGACGGCAAACAACCAGTTCGCTGTGGTAACAATGAAGAAAGACGAAGCGGGTCAATCCCAGGCATTGCTTGAAAGTCTGTGGGCATACTTTGCCGACTACACAGACATTAAGTTCATCATTTTATGTGATGACGACGTTAATGCTCGGGATTGGAATGATATTATTTGGGCAGTAACGACTCGCATGGATCCTGATAGAGATACGATTCAACTTCGGGGAAGTACGTCTAGCAGTTCGAAACTAGCGCTCGATGCGACCAATAAGTTTGAGTCTGAGGTAACGCGCGAGTGGGGTATCCCAATTAAGAAAGATCCTAAACTTGTCGCTAAAATTGATGAGATTTGGGACCAGTTAGGTATTCTATGAGTCATACAGTCCTCCTTCTTCCTATAAACGTATCATTTGAGGTTGAAGCTGGGGAGACGGTGTTGGAAGCTGCGCTCAACAATAATATTCGCTTCCCACATCGTTGCCGAGTTGGCGCTTGTGCCATGTGTATGTGTAAAAAGGTAACGGGCGAGGTGAGTTATCATCTGGAACCCATGTTAACCGACAAAGAACAGCAGCAAGGTTGGATATTTCCTTGCCAAGCCTATACAGAAAGTAATTTAGTGCTTACTTTTGATGAGTAAGCGAGAGGGACATCATGACCATCCAATGTAAAGTAAAGTCTATTCAGCCGTTAGCTTGTAATACTTATCAAATTCTACTTCACCCAGAATCACCAGTGTCTTTCAAAGCTGGCCAATACCTTATGGTTGTGATGGGCGAGAAAGACAAGCGCCCGTTTTCTATCGCAAGTAGCCCTTGCCGACATGAAGGTGAGCTGGAATTGCACATTGGTGCGGCAGAACATAACGCTTACGCAATAGAAGTCGTAGAATCGATGAAAGCGGCATTAGAATCGGGTGATGATATTGAAATTGATGCGCCTCATGGAGACGCTTGGATTCAAGAAGATAGCGAGCGTTCTTTATTACTGATCGCTGGTGGTACAGGATTCAGTTACGTACGCTCGATCTTGGATCATTGTGTTGCACAGAATAAGACTAATGAAATCTACTTGTACTGGGGTGCTCGTGACGAAAGCCAGTTATACGCAAAAGATGAACTTATCGCTATCTCAGAGAAGTTTTCTAACGTGCACTTTATTCCTGTAGTAGAAGACGCTCCCGCTGAGTGGCAAGGTAAAGTTGGAAACGTGCTACAAGCCGTCAGTGACGATTTCGAAAGTCTGGAAGACTATGATATCTATATTGCTGGTCGCTTTGAAATGGCGGGCGCAGCTCGAGAACAGTTTACTCAAAATAAGAAGGCCAAAAGCGAACGTATGTACGCAGACGCGTACGCTTTCATTTAAATACGGCTTTTATGCGATGAAAAAGAGGGTTTATTACCCTCTTTTTTACGTTTTTGATTAAATAATCATCGAGTGTTCGTTTTTTTGGTTTTTTTTATAAAAAAGGGTTGCGCTCCAATCGTAACTCCCTATAATGCGCATCCACCGACACGGCAGATGCGATAAGGCTTCAGCAAGGTCGGAGAGGTAAAAAGCTTCTACGAAAAATTAGTTGAAAAAAGTGTTTGACACTTACAATTAAATCGCTAGAATTCACCTCCGCTTTGAGAGAAAAGTTTCTCGCAAAGTAAGCTCTTTAACAATATAGACCTATCAATCTGTGTGGGCACTCGTTGATGATAATCCAATTAGAAACTTCGGTTTCAAATTAGGTTTCAATGATACGAAGTGACCATTGAATCTTCGGATTCAGCACAGTCAATTCAAACATTACTTTATGTAATGTTCAGTATTCATTGAGCCGACAAAATCTTAAATTGAAGAGTTTGATCATGGCTCAGATTGAACGCTGGCGGCAGGCCTAACACATGCAAGTCGAGCGGAAACGAGTTAACTGAACCTTCGGGGGACGTTAACGGCGTCGAGCGGCGGACGGGTGAGTAATGCCTAGGAAATTGCCCTGATGTGGGGGATAACCATTGGAAACGATGGCTAATACCGCATGATGCCTACGGGCCAAAGAGGGGGACCTTCGGGCCTCTCGCGTCAGGATATGCCTAGGTGGGATTAGCTAGTTGGTGAGGTAAGGGCTCACCAAGGCGACGATCCCTAGCTGGTCTGAGAGGATGATCAGCCACACTGGAACTGAGACACGGTCCAGACTCCTACGGGAGGCAGCAGTGGGGAATATTGCACAATGGGCGCAAGCCTGATGCAGCCATGCCGCGTGTGTGAAGAAGGCCTTCGGGTTGTAAAGCACTTTCAGTCGTGAGGAAGGTAGTGTAGTTAATAGCTGCATTATTTGACGTTAGCGACAGAAGAAGCACCGGCTAACTCCGTGCCAGCAGCCGCGGTAATACGGAGGGTGCGAGCGTTAATCGGAATTACTGGGCGTAAAGCGCATGCAGGTGGTTTGTTAAGTCAGATGTGAAAGCCCGGGGCTCAACCTCGGAATAGCATTTGAAACTGGCAGACTAGAGTACTGTAGAGGGGGGTAGAATTTCAGGTGTAGCGGTGAAATGCGTAGAGATCTGAAGGAATACCGGTGGCGAAGGCGGCCCCCTGGACAGATACTGACACTCAGATGCGAAAGCGTGGGGAGCAAACAGGATTAGATACCCTGGTAGTCCACGCCGTAAACGATGTCTACTTGGAGGTTGTGGCCTTGAGCCGTGGCTTTCGGAGCTAACGCGTTAAGTAGACCGCCTGGGGAGTACGGTCGCAAGATTAAAACTCAAATGAATTGACGGGGGCCCGCACAAGCGGTGGAGCATGTGGTTTAATTCGATGCAACGCGAAGAACCTTACCTACTCTTGACATCCAGAGAATTTTCCAGAGATGGATTAGTGCCTTCGGGAACTCTGAGACAGGTGCTGCATGGCTGTCGTCAGCTCGTGTTGTGAAATGTTGGGTTAAGTCCCGCAACGAGCGCAACCCTTATCCTTGTTTGCCAGCGAGTAATGTCGGGAACTCCAGGGAGACTGCCGGTGATAAACCGGAGGAAGGTGGGGACGACGTCAAGTCATCATGGCCCTTACGAGTAGGGCTACACACGTGCTACAATGGCGCATACAGAGGGCGGCCAACTTGCGAAAGTGAGCGAATCCCAAAAAGTGCGTCGTAGTCCGGATTGGAGTCTGCAACTCGACTCCATGAAGTCGGAATCGCTAGTAATCGTGGATCAGAATGCCACGGTGAATACGTTCCCGGGCCTTGTACACACCGCCCGTCACACCATGGGAGTGGGCTGCAAAAGAAGTAGGTAGTTTAACCTTCGGGGGGACGCTTACCACTTTGTGGTTCATGACTGGGGTGAAGTCGTAACAAGGTAGCGCTAGGGGAACCTGGCGCTGGATCACCTCCTTATACGATGATTACTCACGATGAGTGTCCACACAGATTGATACGGTTTATGTAAAAGAGACGATACTGGGTCTGTAGCTCAGGTGGTTAGAGCGTTCGCCTGATAAGCGAGAGGTCGGTGGTTCGAGTCCACTCAGACCCACCAATTCCCTTCCCAAGGAATTGGCATACAGTATCGACACACCTTGATGGGGCTATAGCTCAGCTGGGAGAGCGCCTGCCTTGCACGCAGGAGGTCAGCAGTTCGATCCTGCTTAGCTCCACCATCTTTAAGCGCATTAGCGATAGTGCTTTTAAAAATGGTTCTTAAATGAATCTAGCTCTTTAACAATTTGGAAAGCTGACAAAATAATCTTTAAGATTATTTGTAAAGTTCTCAAAGTATTCATGTATTTGAATACAACTAAAAACACATTCAAGTGTTCTTGGAATTTGAGTCCGGCAAAATCGAAAGCTGTCTCGCTCATTCAAATAATGAGACAGCAACTTTGGTTGTTTAACTTCAATTCGAAACTCCTTCGGGTTGTATGGTTAAGTGACTAAGCGTACACGGTGGATGCCTTGGCAGTCAGAGGCGATGAAGGACGTATTAACTTGCGATAAGCCCAGATTAGGCAGTAAAAGCCACTTGAGTCTGGGATTTCCGAATGGGGAAACCCACTTACATAAGTAAGTATCCTGTTGTGAATACATAGCAACAGGAGGCGAACCGGGGGAACTGAAACATCTAAGTACCCCGAGGAAAAGAAATCAACCGAGATTCCGAAAGTAGCGGCGAGCGAAATTGGACTAGCCCTTAAGCTTTATAAGCGTTAGGTGAACAAGCTGGAAAGCTTGGCGATACAGGGTGATAGCCCCGTAACTGACGACGCATATTCAGTGAAATCGAGTAGGGCGGGACACGTGATATCCTGTCTGAATATGGGGGGACCATCCTCCAAGGCTAAATACTACTGACTGACCGATAGTGAACCAGTACCGTGAGGGAAAGGCGAAAAGAACCCCTGTGAGGGGAGTGAAATAGAACCTGAAACCGTGTACGTACAAGCAGTAGGAGCAGGCTTTGTCCTGTGACTGCGTACCTTTTGTATAATGGGTCAGCGACTTATATTCAGTGGCAAGGTTAACCATCTAGGGGAGCCGTAGGGAAACCGAGTCTTAACTGGGCGTTCAGTCTCTGGATATAGACCCGAAACCAGGTGATCTAGCCATGGGCAGGTTGAAGGTTGAGTAACATCAACTGGAGGACCGAACCGACTAATGTTGAAAAATTAGCGGATGACTTGTGGCTAGGGGTGAAAGGCCAATCAAACCTGGAGATAGCTGGTTCTCCCCGAAAGCTATTTAGGTAGCGCCTCGGACGAATACTACTGGGGGTAGAGCACTGTTAAGGCTAGGGGGTCATCCCGACTTACCAACCCTTTGCAAACTCCGAATACCAGTAAGTACTATCCGGGAGACACACGGCGGGTGCTAACGTCCGTCGTGGAGAGGGAAACAACCCAGACCGCCAGCTAAGGTCCCAAATTACTACTAAGTGGGAAACGATGTGGGAAGGCTCAGACAGCCAGGATGTTGGCTTAGAAGCAGCCATCATTTAAAGAAAGCGTAATAGCTCACTGGTCGAGTCGGCCTGCGCGGAAGATGTAACGGGGCTAAGTAGTAAACCGAAGCTGCGGCAATACTCTTTGAGTATTGGGTAGGGGAGCGTTCTGTAAGCGGTTGAAGGTGTGTGGTAACGCATGCTGGACGTATCAGAAGTGCGAATGCTGACATGAGTAACGATAAAGGGGGTGAAAAACCTCCTCGCCGGAAGACCAAGGGTTCCTGTCCAACGTTAATCGGGGCAGGGTAAGTCGACCCCTAAGGCGAGGCCGAAAGGCGTAGTCGATGGGAAACGGGTTAATATTCCCGTACTTCTTACAATTGCGATGGGGGGACGGAGAAGGCTAGGTGGGCCTGGCGACGGTTGTCCAGGTTCAAGTGCGTAGGCTTGAGAGTTAGGTAAATCCGGCTCTCTCTAAGGCTGAGACACGACGTCGAGCACCTACGGGTGTGAAGTCATTGATGCCATGCTTCCAGGAAAAGCCTCTAAGCTTCAGATTGTAAGGAATCGTACCCCAAACCGACACAGGTGGTCGGGTAGAGAATACCAAGGCGCTTGAGAGAACTCGGGTGAAGGAACTAGGCAAAATGGTACCGTAACTTCGGGAGAAGGTACGCTCTCGACGGTGAAGTCCCTCGCGGATGGAGCTATTGAGAGTCGCAGATACCAGGTGGCTGCAACTGTTTATTAAAAACACAGCACTGTGCAAAATCGTAAGATGACGTATACGGTGTGACGCCTGCCCGGTGCCGGAAGGTTAATTGATGGGGTTAGACTTCGGTCGAAGCTCTTGATCGAAGCCCCGGTAAACGGCGGCCGTAACTATAACGGTCCTAAGGTAGCGAAATTCCTTGTCGGGTAAGTTCCGACCTGCACGAATGGCGTAATGATGGCCACGCTGTCTCCACCCGAGACTCAGTGAAATTGAAATCGCTGTGAAGATGCAGTGTACCCGCGGCTAGACGGAAAGACCCCGTGAACCTTTACTACAGCTTGGCACTGAACATTGACCCTACATGTGTAGGATAGGTGGGAGGCTTTGAAACGAGTACGCCAGTATTCGTGGAGCCGTCCTTGAAATACCACCCTTGTAGTGTTGATGTTCTAACGTTGACCCCTTATCGGGGTTGCGGACAGTGCCTGGTGGGTAGTTTGACTGGGGCGGTCTCCTCCCAAAGCGTAACGGAGGAGCACGAAGGTGGGCTAATCACGGTTGGACATCGTGAGGTTAGTGCAATGGCATAAGCCCGCTTGACTGCGAGAATGACAATTCGAGCAGGTGCGAAAGCAGGTCATAGTGATCCGGTGGTTCTGAATGGAAGGGCCATCGCTCAACGGATAAAAGGTACTCCGGGGATAACAGGCTGATACCGCCCAAGAGTTCATATCGACGGCGGTGTTTGGCACCTCGATGTCGGCTCATCACATCCTGGGGCTGAAGTCGGTCCCAAGGGTATGGCTGTTCGCCATTTAAAGTGGTACGCGAGCTGGGTTTAGAACGTCGTGAGACAGTTCGGTCCCTATCTGCCGTGGGCGTTGGAGAATTGAAAGGGGCTGCTCCTAGTACGAGAGGACCGGAGTGGACGAACCTCTGGTGTTCGGGTTGTGTCGCCAGACGCATTGCCCGGTAGCTAAGTTCGGGATCGATAACCGCTGAAAGCATCTAAGCGGGAAGCGAGCCTTGAGATGAGTTCTCCCTGATACTTTAAGTATCCTAAAGGGTTGTCGTAGACTACGACGTTGATAGGCAGGGTGTGTAAGCGTTGTGAGGCGTTGAGCTAACCTGTACTAATTGCCCGTGAGGCTTAACCATACAACACCCAAGGGGTTTTGATGGACTCAATGTAAGAACGTTGAATGTGTAAATTGAGAATTAAAAACAGCTTTCCGAATTAAAGAATTTGCTTGGCGACCATAGCGTTTTGGACCCACCTGACTTCCATTCCGAACTCAGAAGTGAAACGAAATAGCGCCGATGGTAGTGTGGGGTTTCCCCATGTGAGAGTAGGACATCGCCAGGCTTTAAATTTTGGACACTTGCTCAGGCGAGTGATACCACTGCGGAGTGGTAGTTCAGTTGGTTAGAATACCGGCCTGTCACGCCGGGGGTCGCGGGTTCGAGTCCCGTCCACTCCGCCACTTATTAGAAAGCCTAGTCGAAAGACTAGGCTTTTGTCGTTTATGGCGTATAGTTTCCCTTTCAGGGACATCGAGTCCTGCTTGTGCGCAAGCCCGGCCATTCCACTACTTATACCAATCTGGAAAATTAACTGGTCAGGTCTATCCATCTTCTCGAGCACATTTTGGTGACTCTTTTGGAGCTATCTAAAAACGATTCCATGCATCGCAGACTTTGGAGATGATGTCGTCGTAATCAGTAAAAGATTGGTTGGCTAAATAGCGTTGCCTCAACCAACTCCATACTTGTTCGATAGGGTTTAGCTCTGGAGAATAGGGTGGAAGTTTGATGACACTGACATTCTTAAAGTCATTGGTAATGTCTTCTGTATGCCATCCTGCTCCATCCATAACAACGACGGCGTGACGTCCCTTCTCTGTGACTGCCGATATTTGTTTTAAGTGCTCTATCATGATGTCTTTACTAACCCAAGGGACAACGATAGCCTCACCAATTCCTTTACTGGGACAGACTGAACCGAACAGATAGGCATACTCAAATTGTTGTTGCTTCACGGCTCTTGGGAGAGTTCCTTTTTCAGCCCATAAACGTGTGGTCGTGTTTTGTTGCCCAAATCTGGCTTCGTCCTGAAACCAGACATCGACACACTCTAAAGCTATATGTCCTGGGATCTTAAGGATCGTTTCGATTTTGAATTTTTTTAAAATCGTCTTGTATTTGTTGAGATTGTTTGGGGTGTTTTGAGCGGGAAGTTATCCATGAAAAGCCCATGTGGTCGAGCAGGTAATAGATAGAATCAGGGTGGTAGTGCTGGCCAAATTCTTTAACGATATAAGCGTGGATGTCGGCACCAGTCAGTCGTCCGCCTTGTGTATCATTGGCTTTATCTTTTATGTATTGGCTCAATTGCTCTTTTTGCTCGGAAGTTAAGAATGGTGGTCTTCCTGTCCTTGGCTTTTCTTGCAGTCCTTCCAGCCCTTCTTCAAGAAAGGTCTGAACCCACTTATTGACACTGGTTCGGCTTACCTTGAGAAACTTGGCGATTTGTGTGCGTGAGTGCCCATCTTTGAAATGAGCGAGGGCCAGCAGTCTCATTTTCATCTGGATGGATTTCTGCTGGCTTGCGAGCTTTTTAAAGTCGATATTATTGAGGCTATCCATAGCGAATCAGTTCTATTGTTGGATGACCTCAATTAGATCATATTTTTACTTAGATTGGTATAAGTTGGTCTTCGACCAATGAGTCCCGCAAAAGGTTTGCCCGTCGTCTGCGACCCCAGCCACTCTGCCACATATTACAAAGCCTATTCTGAGTGCTCGGTTTTATCGCTCTGATACTTTTGACTTTACTAGCTAGAGCGCTCCTACTTAAGGCGCTCTGTAGTCACCACAATTATCTTCGACTCTACCAAGTCCTTCTTCTATCGAATGTAATCAAGAAGGTCTTATCAGTTTTTCCTATTCACGTTTCTAAAAGTCAGAACCTATCTACAACGCAGTCTACAGAGAGTAATAAGGTGTATTCGGCAGCATTAATGAGTGAAAGAGGAGATGCATAATAGAGTCTATTTGCTGGTTAGTTTCAACAATAGATCCCGCCTGATAATCCAATTCTTTTAGTAAAGCCCTGTCCGCTTACGTCGCCTGAACGCAGCTATCCTTTTCTTTACTTAGAATAAAGATGACGACAAGGAAAAGTCTAGATTGAACTGAGAATGCCTATTTCGTTGCTGTAGAGAAGCTCCAGCAATTCCGTTCCTATATCTCTAGTTTGTCGTCTTAAATGTGGAATGAACTCTGAGAGTGGGCTTGTTTGTGGATTGAGGTTATTGGGAGGAATGAGGGGATGTTTGAAAGGTGATAAAAAAGCCGACACTTGCATGTCGGCTTTTAGCTATGGGTTGAACCATCTACTTAATCGTTTTGAACGAGTGTCAGCGCTTTACGAGAAACTTCGTGTGCCGCTTTAGTGAGATTTTGCTTCTCTAGTGTGTCGGCTAGGAAAGCGTAATCAGAAACGTCTGAACGAAGTTTTAAGGCTGCTTCAAATTGCTCCTGAGACTCATGCCATTTCTCTTGGCGGAAGTAGAAGTGAGCCAGTGCACTGTGTGCAGCTGCATTATCTGTCTCTTTCCTCACTACGCCTTCAAGGAAGACAACGATAGGATGGATGTCTGGTACATTTAACTCAGGAAGAAGCTCGTATAACTCCGGTGCTGGTGTTTTATTTAACGCTTCTTTTAATACAGTAAATGCTTCGTTATCTGCTTTACGGGCAATCAACTCGCGAGCAAAACATGCGATCAAATGAGGGTCTTGTTTTACTTTGCGAGCCAAACTGTTCCAGTGAGAAATCAATCCTTCACTACCTTGTTGTTGAGCAACATCGTGTAGCAATCCGCATTGTGCTGTTTTAATCAGCTCAATTTCTTCGTCTTCAGTCACCTGTTTTGCTTTGTTTAGCTGAGGCATCAAGTCAATTAATGGTTGCCATAGCTTCAACTGCATGTAGGTAGTTTTCAGCAGGTTTAATACAATCGGGTTGTTTGCGTGCTGATTTTTTAGTGAAGATAGCGTGTCAAATGCCGCTTCAAACTCATTGTCGCGAATAAACTGTTTGGCACGGGTCAGCTCAACGGCTAGGTGCGCGTTTTCTTGCTGACTCGCTAGCTCTAAGTATTTGTCACGTTTCTCTTTATCACCTTGGCCTTGTGCAGCTTCTGAGGCGACTAGGTAGCAAAGAAGTGGCATATCGTGGTGATTTGCCCAGCGAGTGACTTTCTTCTCTGCACCTTTCCAGTCACCTTCTAGCAATTTGATGATACCTTCATTGGTGTAGCGACGAGAGCGACGCATTTTTCGTACACTGAAATAGTTCCAGGTACTTGAACTTGCGTAGACCAGTTTCTTAATTAGGTATTCTAAAATGAACAGACCAGCAAGCGCCGCGATAACAAAAATGACCAGTGTCGTTACACTCATCTCAATGGTTTTCTCGGCGATCGAGATCAGAACGTAACCCTGTTGGCCTGAGTATTGCGTACCCACAAATAGGCCGGCTCCTAGAATGGCAAATAGGAAAATAAGACGAAACATTACTTATCCTCCGTGCCTGTCATAGTGGTTACTTCACGACGTAGGCGCTCACGAATAACATCTGATAGCTGAGACTGAGTTTCCAGTTTAGCCGGGTATTCAACCTGGATGTTTTGCTGGCTAAGCTGGCCGATTGTTTTGTTGAACTCTTTTACTGAGTTATCGTCCTGATTAAAGAACGCTAACGCCCATTTATCTGCTGTTTTTAGCGAGGTCGAGTACACTTCGCCTTGCTCTTGATAAACCGCTTTAATAGCCGTTTCTAGCTTAGCTTTGATGTTCTCTTTAAGGTAGAAATGCTGCTGAGGAGAAAGCAGTGGGATGACGTTGCCATCGCGAGTACGGAAAGTAATGAAGTTTTCTGAGAAGTCTTTCAAAGACGTCATCAAGTTATCTTGCCAGTTGGCAATGTCTTCAGACACTTCTTGCTCAGTCACAGCCGCAGCTTCAGGAAGTAGGGCATTAGCCAGTGGCATTTTGTCGACTTGTTGTTGTAAGGCTGTCAGACGCAGCACTAAGCCGTCACGGTCGATTAATGGCACGGTACGTAATTTAGTGATGTCATTCGCCATCGCTTTACGAAGGTTAACTAAACTCGGGTCATTGAGTGCAGCAATACGTTGGTCTGCGCTTTCCATCAATTGAGTTGCGCTTTCAACGTCGTGCTCTAGGAACAGCTTGCGACCAGCCAGTTTAACTAAGTAATCGGCTTCGGCCAGTAACCAGTCGTTTGGACGGCGGCCTTTCACGTCAGCCACAGCCAATTGAAGGCTTTCGATACTTTTTTGTTGCTGACCAAGAACCACTTCAGCTTTATGCGTTACCGTAGTCGCCTTCTCAATAGTTTCTTCTTTAACCTGAGTCAGTTCCTGCTTCATAGAAGCTTGAGCTTGTTCTAGTTGGCTTTGAAGCTGAGCTATTTTTGCTTGGTAGTCAGTCTGCTGTTCGTGAAGCTTATACGCTAAGCCTCCACCAAAGATGATCGACAAGATGATTGCGACTGTGCCCAGTTTGACGCCTCGCTTGCCTTGTTTCTCTTCAAACTCAACTTTCTTTTGTTCTGCTGGCTTTTCTGTATCAGCAGGTTGTGATGATTCCTTGGTAGGCTCAGCATCCTGTTTCGGGGTATCTTTTTCAGCTAGCGGTGCCGAAGAGGTTTCTTCAGCAAGGTTTTTATCGTTATTTTTTTGGTCGTTATTTTTACTTGTCATGCCTTTATCCTGTGTAGCTAGGGCTGGAGAGCAGCCAGTAATTCTTGGTTGGATGCGCTTCCTGTGCACCTCACCTGAGTGAACCCCTTTTGAATTGCGATGTCGGCGATACGCTGACTGGGTATATACAACTCTCGTTGATTAAGCCAAGCCAATTGATCTGACGTTAATTGGCTGCACAAATAATCAAGTTGTTCACCACTAGTGACGATGATCTGATTGATTTGTTGGGCTTTCCATAGTGAGACACAGCTTACTGGATCGAATGGGATGAATTCTCTCTTGTAAGTCTCACTATAGTGAACTTTTGCTCCACGTCTCACCAATGCATCTTTAATAAGCTCTCTTCCACCGTTTCCACGCAGAATAACAACGTTCTGTTTTTCTACATTGTTTAACGCTGGAAGTTGCAATAAGTGTTCACTATCACTGACTTGAGGATAGTGTACTTTTTGTTGCGTGCATTTGCTTAAATAGTGTGCTGTTTTTTGACCAACGGCAAGGTAAATGGCGTGTTTAGGCCATGATATACCGTTGTTTGATAATATTTGCTGTGCGCACTGCACCGCATGTCTGCTGACAGCAATAATGAAGTGTGCGTGATTGAGATGATCGGAGAGCTGTGTATCCGAAAGATCGGCAACAATGTCGATCAATGGATGGTGGTATGCGGGAATGCCGTGCCTTTCGAGCAGAGAGCAAAGCTCAATGCCTTGCTCTCCCGGCCGAGTGACCAACACTGCCATGATTAGTCGTGATCTGCGTACAGCTTTGTGAGAATGTCGCGAGCACCATTATCCAGCAGTTCATTTGCTAATTGGATACCGAGTGCTTCGCCATCTTTACGGTGGCCACGAATTTCGCCACGGACAATTTCGCTGCCGTCTGGTTCTCCGACTAGTGCGCGTAACCAAACGTTGTCGCCATCAAGCAGAGCGTAGCTACCGATAGGAACCTGACAGCCACCTTCCAGCGTTAGGTTCATTGCACGCTCACACAGCACTCGATCTTCAGTATCTTTGTGGTTAAGTGGCTCAAGCAGTTTGAGTAAGCGGTCGTCGTCTAAGCGGCATTCAATACCCACTGCACCTT
Source organism: Vibrio natriegens NBRC 15636 = ATCC 14048 = DSM 759 (assembly GCF_035621455.1). Taxonomy (NCBI): domain Bacteria; kingdom Pseudomonadati; phylum Pseudomonadota; class Gammaproteobacteria; order Vibrionales; family Vibrionaceae; genus Vibrio; species Vibrio natriegens. The sequence continues at coordinate 3,069,619 of NZ_CP141822.1, read as the reverse complement.
GACCTACAGCTGGAAGTGATTGCTCAGGTTCAATAAAACTTCTGATACGTTCTTCAAGCTTTAATCGTTTCAGGCCTGCGGCTGCCAGAATGATAGCGTCGTATTCGCCAGCATCTAATTTACCAAGGCGTGTGCCTACGTTGCCACGCAGCTCTTTGATGATGAGATCTGGTCGATATTCCTTGAGCTGGCACTGACGGCGTAAACTGCATGTGCCGACAATCGCGCCTTGAGGTAATTCATCAACGCTGCTATAGGTATTAGAAACAAAAGCATCACGAGGGTCTTCTCGTTCGCAGATGGTGACAAGGCCTAATCCTTCAGGGAAGTCGACAGGTACGTCTTTCATTGAATGTACCGCCAGATCCGCACGGCCTTCCAGCATAGCGACTTCCAGCTCTTTAACGAATAAACCTTTACCGCCTACTTTAGCCAACGGTGTATCTAGGATCACGTCACCTTTGGTCACCATAGTTACTAACTCGACTTCTAAACCCGGGTGAGCGGCTTGAAGGGCATCTTTAACAAAGTGAGCTTGCCATAAAGCAAGTGGGCTTTTTCGAGTTGCAATGCGAATTGGTGTGGATTGTGTCATGATCTTCTCAAAGCTGTTTGGATTTGGCTTTATCCTACCATCCTCATCAAGAAATTCTTACTGTTAGTTGGATATCTGGCGGTGCTATGAATGGAATTACATGATGTTATGAAAATAGTGTGACTAGATTCTCAATTAGACTAAGGACTATTATTAGTTTGAGGCGTTTACAAGCGACACTAGCTCGCTGTTAATTTTGTGACTGGGGTATAGTTTTTTCTCTGCAATGAATTAGAGAGCAGAAACTTTACCATACACAATAAAAGTGTTAAATTGATCACGTTTTTAGGCTTTTTGGGCTTAAAATATCATCAGGTATCTTTGATTGTTCAACCAAGGAATTACCCTTGCAGGCTTACACCCAAAAAATAATTCAGCGATTAGATAAATTGAATCAGCAACGTGTTGAACGTGCGCTGGCGCTTATGGATTCGCAAAGCCAGCAAGTTTTTCACTTGATTCCTGTCTTATTGAATTACAACCACCCTGTCATTCCGGGCTACTACGATGCTGACGTCCCAGTTGGTGTCTATGGTCTGGAGCCTAATGACGTTCAACAGCAATTCATCGACGATACACAACTTACCATTGGCGATAAGCTAGAGGATGCAGCGCAACCAGCGATCCTTGGCCTTTACACCATGGGCAGTACTTCATCGATTGGTCAAAGTACATCGAGTGACTTAGACATTTGGGTATGTGTTTCTCCGCAGATGGACTGTGATGAGCGTGAATTACTCACCAACAAGTGTTTATTGATCACTGATTGGGCGCAGACGAAAGGTGTCGAGGCGAACTTCTTCCTGATGGATGAAGAGCGTTTCAGAAGTAACCATTCTGAAGAGATGACTGGTGATAACTGTGGTTCATCACAGCACTTATTGTTACTTGATGAATTCTATCGCAGCGCCGTGCGTATCGCTGGTCAGCGATTGTTGTGGCAAATTGTGCCACCAGAGATGGAAGAGTCTTACGACGAGTACGTTTCTCAACTTTGTCGCGATGGCTACATTGACTGTAAAGAGTGGATCGATTTTGGCAAATTGAACCGAATTCCAGCAGAAGAATACTTTGGCTCGAATTTGTGGCAGTTGTACAAAAGTATCGATTCTCCTTACAAGTCGGTATTAAAAGCCATTTTGCTTGAAGCTTACTCGTGGGAATACCCTCACACTCAACTGTTAAGTATCGATACTAAGCGTCGTTTCTTTGCCCATGAGCCTGATCTCTACGGTATGGACGCGTATTATTTGATGCTGGAAAAAGTCACTCGCTATCTTGAACGTATTCAAGACTACACGCGTTTAGACTTAGTTCGCCGCTGTTTTTACCTTAAAACCCATGAAAAACTCTCTCGTCAGCCGGGTGTTGGCTCTGTTGCTTGGCGTCGTGAAGCCTTGAGCGACATGATTACCCGCTGGGACTGGGATGAAAGCGTGGTGGCAGAACTTGACGACCGCCGTAACTGGAAGGTCGAACAGGTGAAAGTAGTGCATCATGCGCTGTTGGATGCGTTGATGCAGAGTTACCGTAACCTTATCCAGTTTGCGCGTCGTAACGACATCACGTCGGCGATCAGCCCACAAGACATCAGTATTCTGGCTCGTAAGCTTTATGCGGCATTTGAGGTGCTTCCGGGGAAAGTGACGCTGCTGAATCCTCAAATCTCACCAGATTTACATGAGCCGGATTTGAGCTTTATCGAAGTGAAGAATGGTGGTGTGAATAAGTCCGGTTGGTATCTGTACAAACAGCCGCTGGTTGCACACCGTATTCTGGGTCAGCCATACCTTGAACACCATGAATATCTGAGCAAACTGGTTTCGTGGGCATTCTTCAATGGCCTGATCACGGAATCGACTCGTTTGCACGCTGTCGTACGTGAAGCGCAGTTAGATATTGATAAGTTCTACCAAATGGTGAGCGATTTACGTAACACCTTTGCATTGCGTAAGCGCCGTCCGACTATGCAAGCTCTGGCGAGCCCATGTGAAATCAGTCAATTGACGATGTTCATCAACTTTGAAAGTGATCCTACTGAAGAGTTATCCGGTCGTTCGCTCAAAGTAGATGTGAAGAATACTGATATTTTCAGTTTTGGTCCTGAGCATAAAAACTTAGTCGGCAGTGTTGATTTGGTTTACCGCAATTCCTGGCATGAAGTTCGTACTCTGCATTTTAAAGGCGAGACGGCGATGCTTGATGCACTAAAAACCATTTTGGGCAAAATGCACCAGGATGCGCTTCCGCCAGAATCGGTGGATGTGTTCTGTTACGCGAAAAACATGCGCGGTGTGATGCGTAATAAAGTGTATCAGTTGCTGGCTGAGTGTATCGACTTACGTTTGAAGCCTGTCGAACAAGAAAAACGTCGCCGCTTTAAAGCGATGCGTCTTGGCGAGAAAACCTATGGTTTATTCTTCGAGCGCCGCGGCGTATCGGTACAGAAGCTAGAAAACTCCGTCGACTTCTATCGCAGCATCTCAACTAATAAGCTGAAAGGTTCTCCGCTACTAATGCTCGATCGTGAGCAAGAATATCAAATGCCGGATGCGGTGGATGGCTTTGCTAGTGAAGGGTTAGTGCAGTTCTTCTTCGAAGACAGTGAGAAGGGGTTTAACATCTACGTACTTGATGAGTCGAATCAGGTGGAAGTGTATCACCAGTTCAGTGGCTCTAAAGATGAGATGATTGCTTCGGTTAACAGTTTCTATACCTCGGTGAAAGACGATACTCGTGTGGCTTCGAAGTTCATTAACTTTAACTTGCCGCAGTACTATCAGATCATTCATCCCGAAGAAGGTAACGCTTACATCATACCTTACCGTAATGATTGTCCTCCTCATCGTCCCAACAAAGCGGTGAATGCATAACAGCAAATCGAACAAAAATAAAAAGAGCACCGCGGTGCTCTTTTTCTGTATTGGTCAGGACAAAATGAACTTATGCCCAGTCGATCTCTTCACCAGCGTGCTTTTCACACTCTTGCTTGACCATTTCAAACAGTTCCATGCCAGTCTTCGAGCAGGTCCATTTATCTTCGATAAGCTTGAAGTGGAAGCCACCTGATTTTGATGCCAGCCAAATTTCATGCATCGGTTCCTGGCGGTTGATGATGATCTGGCTGCGGTCTTCAAATTCTAATGTCATTACGTTACCAGACACTTCGTAATCAATGTCTGCACCTGAATCATCGATGGATTCTTCAATGATTTGCATCTGTACATCCACCAGTTGATGAAATTCAGTATCGTTCATCCGTCTGTCCTATTGCTTTTCCTGAGTGTGGTGCGATTATAGGGGGCATTGATTCAATAATCACGATATGCCAAATGAAAAAATTAGTTACTGTGTTGTTTGTGATGGCTGCCGCTACGCTGGCAGGGTGTGGACAGTCAGGTTCACTCTACATTCCAGATGACACACAACAAAACGAGCAATCACAATAAATATCCGCACCTTTGGGTGAAATTAGGGTTCTGCAGTCGAATAAAATAAGGGAAGCGAATTTTGGATTACTTCAACTATCAGGATGATGGCCAGCTTTGGGCCGAAGACGTCTCACTTCAAGCTCTGGCCGAGCAATATGGCACTCCTCTTTATGTATACTCTCGAGCCACGCTAGAGCGCCACTGGAAGGCGTTTGATAGTGCAGTGGGTCAACATCCTCATCTGGTTTGTTATGCCGTAAAAGCAAACTCAAACTTAGGCGTACTGAATGCACTGGCTCGTTTGGGTTCAGGCTTTGATATCGTATCTGGTGGTGAACTAGAACGTGTTATTGCTGCCGGTGGTGACGCGAAGAAAGTGGTATTTTCTGGCGTAGGTAAAACCCCAGCAGAAATGAAACGCGCACTGGAACTTGGTATCAAGTGCTTCAACGTTGAATCTGAGCCTGAACTTGAGCGCCTGAATAAAGTGGCAGGCGATCTTGGTGTGATTGCTCCTATTTCACTGCGCATCAACCCCGATGTAGACGCAAAAACTCACCCTTATATTTCGACTGGTCTTCGCGACAACAAATTTGGTATTGCGTTTGATCGTGCACCTGAGGTGTACAAATTCGCCCAAAGCTTGCCGAACCTAAACGTACAGGGTATCGACTGCCATATTGGTTCTCAGTTAACTGATATTGAACCTTTTATCGATGCGACTGATCGCTTGCTTGCTCTGATTGATGATCTGAAAGCGCAAGGCATCAACATTCGTCACTTGGATGTTGGTGGCGGTCTTGGTGTGGTTTACCGTGATGAGCTTCCTCCACAGCCATCTGATTATGCGAAAGCGCTGTTGGGACGTTTGACTAATCACCAAGATCTGGAACTGATTTTTGAACCTGGTCGTGCGATTGCAGCGAATGCGGGCATCTTGCTGACTCGCGTTGAGTTCTTAAAGCACACTGAGCATAAAAACTTTGCCATTATTGATGCAGCAATGAACGACCTGATGCGTCCTGCTCTTTACCAGGCATGGCAAGATATCGTGCCAGTTTCGCCACGCGATGGTGAAGCGCAAACTTACGACTTGGTTGGACCAATTTGTGAAACTGGTGATTTCCTGGGTAAAGATCGCGCGTTGGTTTTACAAGAAGGTGATCTACTCGCGGTTCGTTCTGCTGGCGCCTATGGTTTTGTTATGTCTTCGAATTACAATACTCGTACCCGAGCGGCGGAAGTGATGGTGGACGGTAAGCAAAGCCATCTTGTTCGTCAGCGTGAGGAGCTGACAAGTTTGTGGCAGCTGGAACAGATTCTACCGGAGTAACACAAAGCAAATGCATTTCCACTTTTCCAAAATGCACGGTTTGGGTAACGACTTCATGGTCGTCGACTGCATTACCCAGAACGTGTTTTTCTCGCAAGATTTGATCCGCCGCCTGGCGGATCGACACACTGGTGTTGGTTTTGACCAATTGCTCGTGGTAGAAGCGCCGTATGACCCAGAAACCGACTTCCACTATCGCATATTTAATGCCGATGGCAGCGAAGTTGAGCAGTGCGGAAACGGTGCACGTTGTTTTGCACGCTTTGTTCGCCTTAAAGGTTTGACCAACAAATACAGCATTAGCGTGAGTACCAAGAAAGGGAAAATGATCCTTAACGTCGAAGACGATGGCGAAGTAACGGTCAATATGGGCGTGCCAGAGTTTGAGCCGAACAAGATCCCTTTCAAAGCGAAGCAAAAAGAGAAAACCTACATTATGCGCGCTGGTGACAACACCCTGTTTTGTGGTGCTGTTAGTATGGGCAACCCTCATGTTGTGACGGTCGTGGATGATGTCGATACAGCTGATGTCGATACATTAGGTCCGCTGCTAGAGTCTCACGAGCGTTTCCCTGAGCGAGTGAATGCAGGCTTTATGCAGGTTGTCGATCGCAGCCATATCCGTCTGCGTGTTTATGAGCGCGGTGCGGGCGAAACTCAGGCATGCGGCAGTGGCGCCTGTGGTGCGGTTGCAGTTGGTATTCTACAAGGCTTGCTTGATGAAAATGTCAAAGTGTCGCTACCTGGTGGTGAACTGAATATTTCTTGGCAAGGTCCGGGTAAACCGCTGTTTATGACTGGCCCTGCTACTCATGTCTTTGACGGGCAACTGTCGTGCTAGTGGAAGAGAAAGGAAACGTTTTGTCTGAAGTGGAAGCCGATACGTTGACGGCCGAAGTGGTTGCTGAGTACCTCAAAGATCACCCGGACTTTTTTGTTCAGCGTCCAGAACTGGTAGACCGTTTGTCATTTCCACATGTGGATTTGGGGGCGGTTTCACTGGTTCATATTCAGATGAACCGTCAGCGTCAACGCATCGAAGAGCTCGAAGAAGAGATTACGACACTGATGTCTCTGGCTGCCAATAATGACCGAACTTTTTACGAGTTCATGGATTTGCAAGGACAGATTCTCAAGTGTGGTGATTTCAAGCAGGTGATTCATGCCATTGAGCAGAAAGCGCATGATCTCGGCTTGCGTGCTTACGTTCGTCTGTTTAGTCAATGTGATGCATCTGTTCAACTGGGTAAGGAAAGCTACCAGCGTTTTGCTACGACGCACCTCAATGGCAAAGATGCTTACTTAGGTCGCTTACGCAAAGTCGATCGTGAAGCCTTGTTTGGCAGTTTGGAAATGCCAGAAATGGGGTCTTATGTGGTATTGCCGTTAATCAAGAAACAGACACTGGGTGTTCTTGCATTTTCGAGCCAGGACGGCGGACATTTCCAACCAGATATGGATACCTTGTTCTTGCGTCATCTATCCTTAGTAGTGGCACATCTTGCTCAAACATTGGTATGGCAACGTTACGATGACGACAACTCCAAACACTCCTCTGCCAAATAGTCTGCAAAAGCCTCTTGAACGCTTCTACGAATTTCTGCGAAGTGAAAAGGGGCTAAGTTTGCATACCCAGCGTAATTACAAACAGCAGCTGGAAACCATGGCGCACCACTTAACCGAAATGGGGTTGAAAGACTGGTCTCAGGTTGACGCGGGCTGGGTTCGACAACTGGCAGGTAAAGGCATGCGTGAAGGAATGAAAGCCAGTAGTCTGGCCACTCGTTTATCTTCACTGCGCAGTTTCTTCGATTTTCTTATCCTGCGCGGCGAAATGTCGGCAAACCCAGCCAAAGGTGTTTCCGCACCGCGTAAGCAGCGTCCGCTGCCAAAAAACCTCGATGTCGATGAAGTTAACCAGTTATTGGAAGTGAACGAAGACGACCCGCTAGCGGTTCGCGATCGCGCCATGATGGAGCTGATGTACGGTGCGGGTTTACGATTGGCTGAGTTGGTTAGTGTCGATGTGCGTGACGTGCATTTACGCAGTGGCGAACTTCGTGTCATTGGTAAAGGTGATAAAGAGCGTAAAGTTCCGTTCTCAGGCATGGCGACCGAGTGGGTAGGCAAGTGGCTTAAAGTGCGAGGTAACCTCGCAGATCCCGGAGAACCAGCATTATTTGTGTCCAAGCTTGGTACGCGTATTTCGCATCGTAGTGTGCAAAAGCGTATGGCAGAGTGGGGACAAAAACAATCGGTAGCGAGCCACATCAGCCCACACAAGTTACGTCACTCATTTGCGACCCATATGCTGGAATCAAGTAACAACTTACGTGCGGTCCAAGAGCTGTTAGGTCACGAAAATATTTCGACCACGCAGATCTACACCCATTTGGATTTCCAACATTTGGCGCAAGCCTACGATCAAGCACATCCACGAGCACGTAAAAAGAGCGGGGACTGAACCAGAGCATGAAATTTTACCGCCGTATTGCGCCAATTAAGGCGATGACGTTTGACCTTGATGACACTCTCTATGACAACTATCCGGTCATAGTACGCATGGAGCGTGAGCTTTTGACTTGGCTCCAACAAGCACATCCTGCGGTCGCCCATATGGAAAAACCGGACTGGGTCAAAGTGAAAAAGCAGGTTTTGCAGCAGGATCCAGAATTAAAAAGTGACGTGACGCTTTGGCGCTTGGTGCAGCTGAAGCAGGGCTTTCTCGATGCTGGTTATCATGAAGAGCAAGCGCAAACTGCGGCGGAAAAAGGCGTGCAAGTCGCCCTTGATTGGCGTAATCGTTTCAAGGTTCCGCAACTGAGCCTTAACGTACTCGCGCAGCTTGGTGAGCAAATTCCTTTGGTTGCCATCACTAATGGTAATGTTGACTTAGATAAAGTCGGTCTGACCCCCTATTTTAAAAGTGTGCTGAAAGCGGGACCGGATGGATTAGCCAAACCAGCCGGAGACATGTTTGCTAAAGCGCAACAGATTTTAGATCTGCCAGCAGAGAATATTTTGCACGTCGGTGACCATATCGTAACGGATGTTCACGGAGCTAAACTGGCTGGTTTTGCGGCTTGTTGGTTTAACGACGTAAACAAGAATATCGCGCAATTACCTAGAGCCAGAACGTTGCCGGATATGGAAATTCATAGCTTACCGCCGTTACTCTCACTGATTTGATGTGGCAGAGACTCAGAGTTTAAATTGTTTCACGTGAAACACGTCTAATAAAGCGCAGCCAAGGCTGCGCTTTTTTGTTGTTACTTTCTGCGCTAGTGCTTAAGCGCATGGCCGCTTTTTTCTGCCTGAAAGGCGGCAAGGTAGTGCGTAAAGAAGCGTTGCATCTGCTGTTGGTTATCTACTTCCCCTAATTGCCCTAACAATTGCGCCGCGACTTCAAACGTACATAGGTTGCCTTGTTGCTGGTTGCGACGCAGCTGATATTGAGAATCGCCCTGGGTTACAAGCCCCATCAATGGCACGTTCTCCAGCCAGCGACTTTTATTGATCATTTTGCGCGCCTCTTGCCAGGTTGCATCCAAAATAATAAACAAAGGCTTTCGGCTTTGTTTCTGGCTCTGCTCTGCCACTTGTTCGAGAGTCAGGCTTTCATCGCTGGGAAACAGTAACACCGGGTACAGGCTTGAATCTTCTAGGTGAGCGATCAACTCACCAGGTGGTTGCTTGCGATCCCAAATGGCTTGCTTCACATTCAGTTTGCATTGCAGCAGCAGTTTACCTGTGTTGGTTTCTCGCGCCAGTTCATTGGGGTGCATCAATAGCATGATGCTGTGCTCGCTGCTGAGGTTAGGCAGCAGTGAGCAAATGCAGTTGAACTGAAAACCACAGTCAGGGCATGGTAGTGCCATTACAAGCGAACTCCTTCGCGGACTGGGCTAATACCATCCGAGAACAGGCGCACACCACTCACTTGTGTTGACGTTGCCTTTGGCGCCATGCTCGGATTGATTGGGTAGCTGACGCCAGTGTATTGCATGACGTGTTGAGCCGGTGTTGCACCACCTCCACTGACATTAAAAACCAGGTCTCGCCAGCCGTGTGAGGTTTGCTGGCCCAGCATTATCGGGCTATGTACTAGAGTGATACGGCTGTTAAAACGCCACTCACTTTGATGATTTTCAAACACGAGTAAGGTACAGCCGCCTGAACCACACCAATCTAGCTGTACGAACAGTTCTTCGTTTCCATCACCATTCAGATCGTAAGTCAGCCAGCGGTATTGGTTATTGCTAGGATTGGTTTGATTGATAAAAAAGTAATTCCGCACCGCTGCATCGACTTTGGAGTTGAAGTCGGCACTAGAGGGAATATCTGCGCTGCTGATAGGACTGTTAGCTCGCTCTTGGGAGGAGGTCTTCGTTCCTGATTGACGTACTGTTGCCGGATACAACACCAAGCCGCCATCAGCAATTGGGTAAACCATAGTGCCAACTTTTTCTTGCGTGGCTTTAAGCTGGTTTCCTTCGCGGATGAAAAGTCGCTCTGACTGTAAACGCTGTTGCTGGTGGTGGGTCATTACGACCTGAATCTGTGACGGACTTAACTGCTGCCAGTAACCACGTTCAATCAGTGGCGCTTGACCGTCAGAGTAACTGTATTGGGTTGTCGCACTGTGATCTGGTTTTAAAGTCATCTGTACTTCAAACCCTTGTGATTGCGTTGACGTTGCGACGTAAGTGTTTGCCCATTCGAGTGTCGAGTCGACATTCGATGCCATGCCACAGCCCTGATATGTTGTACCGTCGTGTTTAAGCGTCGCTGTCCAGCCATAGATGGAATCACTCATGGTGTCAGAACAAAGGTTTTCCGTCATGCGCAGTTCGCCATCCGCAAGTTGATAAGTGCGTTGACGTGCTTGTAGCTGTCTGGATTCAATGGTTATAGATTGTGCCGGTTTACCCGGTTGCTGAAATTGCAGTGCGTCCGACTCAAAACTTGCTGACCAGAATGGCTCATTACCAAATACGCGAGTGGGTTTACTTGGCTGACTGCAGCGCTGCGGGTTTTCACTGGTGAGGAGGTTAACCTGTTCAACGACAAAGTTGGCGTCGAAATCGGCAGAGAAGCCTTCATTGCCTGGAGGATTCAGGTGGCCAATCATTTCCCCATACATGGGTTGATAAGGCTCGTTACTCAACGACATGGCGCGTTGAGCTTGTTGTGGTGACAGTTGCAGCCAGTATTGTTTGTCACTGCCACAAGGCATGATGTACTGACTTTCGTGGCCAATGACCACTTCACCACGCAGCATAAATGTTTGAGGTTGAATGGTTTCAGGCTTATCTAGTGATGCTGGTGGGGTGGTTATTTCCTCGTTACCATTTTCTGGCAGTTGCGAGCTACATGCTTGCAGAACCAGCAGAGTGGCCAGGGCCACTGGGTTTTTCAAAGCCTTCATGTTATATCTTCCTCATTATTGTTACTCAATCAGCATCGGATGGCATTATGGCATATTGGTTATTTAAAACTGAACCAGATACCTTTTCTATTGACACGCTTCGAACCCAAAAGGTTTCATGTTGGGAGGGCGTTCGTAATTATCAGGCGCGTAACATGATGCGTGATCAGCTGAAATTGGGCGATTTGGTTCTGATTTATCACTCTTCGTGTAAAAACGTTGGTGTCGCAGGAATTGCCAAAGTCGTACGCGAGGCGTATCCAGACCATTTTCAGTTCGATCCAGAAAGCGATTATTACGACCCGAAATCGGATCCGGACAATCCTCGCTGGATAATGGTTGATGTAGAGTTTGTGCGTAAAACGGACCGCGTGATTCCGTTGTCAGTGATGAAAGCGATGCCTGAGCTGGAGAACATGCCTTTGGTCAAACGCGGAAATCGTTTATCGATCATGCCAGTGGCAGAGGAAGAGTGGGAAGCGATTCTTGGCCGAGAGAAGCTGCCCAGCCAGCGTTAGACTAGATAAAAACAAGGGCTGATTTATACAGCCCTTGTGAAGATTTTCTTATTGCTCGTCTTGCAGCAAATGCTTTTGCAGATAGCGTGCAACCGCATCGTCAGCGTTACTGCCAATCACTTCGTTGTTTGGTAGCGCTTTCATTACTTTTTCGTGCGCAGTCCCCATAATCAGCCCTTTACCTGCCATTGACAGCATTTCTACGTCATTCATGCCGTCACCAAATGCAAGGCAGTTTTTCAGTTCTAGATCGAGTGACTCCGCGATGGCTTGCAGAGCATGACCTTTAGAGACTTCTCCGTTCATGACTTCCAGACACCAAGGCGTTGAGAAGGCGATATTTAGCTTGTCTCCAAACTTGTCACGTAACTGAGTTTCGAACGCGACCAGACGTTCATGATCTTTGTCTGCATGGGTAAAGAAGATTTTCGCGATGCCGTCAGTTGGTGCCTGATTTTCATCGAACAGCTTGTAAGTAAACTCTTCATGGAATTCACGCAGCGTTTCATCGTCTTTGTTTAGCAACCAGTCGTCATTCTGATACATGTGGATAAGTATTTCATGATCGTGCTTGATCGTGTCGATCACACCTTGAACGAGCTCCTGTGGGACGTTTTCGCTGTACATCAGCTTATCGTTTTGATCATGCACGCGCGCACCGTTTGAGGTGATCATGTAAGCCGGAATTCCAACCTGAGAGCGAATACCAGCGACGTCTACGTGGTGACGACCTGTAGCAAAGACAAAGGTGTAGCCCATTTCATGTAGTGTTCGCATCGTCATTTTTGAGTAAGCGCTGAGTTGATGATTGGGCGCAAGTAAAGTGCCATCCAGATCTGAGGCAACGATTTTAGTGATCTCTTTGCAAGGTAGCGATGTGCTCATGAAGTCCTCGTAAACGGTTTGGATAGTGTCGATTAAGTAGAGTGCAGACGGAGCCCTGCAGACTGACTAGATCATGCGGCTCCGAATGCTAGGGGGAACTTAAGGTGCTATTCACCTTTCGGGGTTACATCTCGGTTGAAAGCTGAACAAGCCTAATCAGTGTACGTTAAAATAGGGATGAAAAAGAGGGTAAATCGCGTTGCATACATTTCCTCTTTAAATTGCTCAGAGAATAGGGGCGTATAAAGTCCACTTCGCGTGTCTGGCGGCGGACTGTTTTTTATGAAACGGAAGAAGGCTTAGGCTGTTTCATAAAACGGAAAATCGCATCCAGAGCCTGATTACGGTATTTATCGGCTTCGAACAAAATTTCATGATGAGCTCCTTCTACGGATACCAGCTCGGCATTCGGGTTGGTTTTACTCAGTTTATCGATGAAACGTTTCTGAGCCAGATTACTGACAATACGGTCTTCTCCGGCTTGAATAAGCAACACGGGTATTTTTACCTGACGTGTTAATAAAAAGCATTGTTTGGCTGCCATCAGCCCTTGCCATACCCAGCGGGTACTTGGTCCACCAACTTGTAGCTCCGGCATGTCTGAATAAAGTCCACGAAACCAACGATAGCGATCATGGCTCTGGCTGAGGAGATTATTCTCAAACGGTTTGGGGAAGTACGGCTGATGACCAGGCGCATAACGTGGCAGCGTTGATACTGCTGAAAGAATTTGTGTCACCGGCAGGGCAATCGGAGATAAGTACCACGGCAGGTTAATCCCGAACATTGGAGCACTTAAAATCAACCCAGTAAAATGATGCTGCGGGTGAGTTTGAAGATAACGAGTGGCGATGGCTCCCCCCATGGAGTGCGCGACGATAAAACACTGGTCATAGTGGCCGAGATCGTGCTTTTTTATCACTATGTCCATATCTTCAACATAGTCTGCAAAGTCATAGACGTGACCCATGTCCGAGTCTTCTAGTAGCCGGTCGGATAATCCTTGCCCACGGTGGTCAAATGAGTAAACGTCGTAACCTTGGCGGTAGAAATCATAAAACAGTTCTTGGTATTTCCAGGAAGACTCGATTCGTCCATTAACAACCAGCACCGCTTTTTTGTGTTCAGGGTGGGTGAGTTTGCACCAGTAGATCTTCTTTTTTTCTGTCCCTTTCACAAAGCCTTCTTGGCGACTTTGCCAGAGTTCAGCGATCGGACCACCTATCGCTTGCTCAAATAAGTTCTCTTGAGTATAAGTCGTAGGGGAATGGTGAGTAGCCATTAGTCGATTACCTGAAAATACATTGTAGACGCGATGTATCATCGAAGAATTAGTGAGGAAATGCAATGGATACCCATGTTTGGTTTGCCTATTTGGTCACAGCAATTGTTTTTAGCCTTGCTCCGGGTTCAGGTACCGTAAACTCGATCAGTAATGGTCTGAGCTATGGTACACGTAAGTCACTTGGCGCGATTATGGGTTTGCAAATTGGTTTAGCGATTCATATTGCTATGGTGGGTGCTGGTATTGGTGCGCTGGTGGCGCAATCGGCCACGGCGTTTGCGGTTATCAAATGGGTTGGAGCGGCTTATCTTGTCTGGCTTGGTTTTCAGAAGTGGCGCGATACGTCTGGTTTGGTGGCGGCAGAGAGTCAAAAAGAGATGTCAGCAACAGCGCTGATGTATAAAGCGATCCTCATTAATTTAACCAATCCAAAATCGATTGTTTTTCTCGTGGCTTTGTTCCCGCAGTTTATTGATCCGGCAAAAGACCAGCTAACTCAGTTATTGGTACTCGGGGTAACAACAGTTGCGGTGGATTCATTTGTGATGCTTGGTTACACGTCGCTGGCATCAAAGATGGGCCGTTTTATTCGCTCAGATAAAATTATGGCGAACATAAATAAAGTCTTTGGTTCCATGTTTATGGGATGTGGTGCACTATTAGCAGCGGCAAAATCATAAGTCGCTAATTATTAGGTTGTTTTTAGTATGAATACCACGTATGTCGCTCGCCAGCCTATCTTTAATCGTAAAAGACAAACGCTTGGCTACGAACTGCTGTTTCGGGATGGGGAGCGCAATGTTTTCCCTTCTCATATTGATGCAGACCGGGCGACATACCGATTAGTTGTCGAAAACTTCTTATCTGTTGGCTTAAATCCGGTGATTACATCATCACGATGTTTCATCAACTTCCCTCATCAGAGTTTACTGCGCCGTTTACCGCACAGCTTGCCGAAACATAAAATCGTCGTCGAAGTACTAGAAACTTGTCAGCCTACTGATGAGCTATTTGAAGCGATTCGAGAGCTTTATCGAGAGGGCTACCTGATCGCATTGGACGACTTCACCCTCACTCCAGAATGGAAACGTTTCTTGCCTTACGCACACATTGTAAAGCTGGACATTATGGCAATGGGGTTAGAGGCCGCGTGTGAATTGGTTAAAACGCAGCTAGCGCAACGAGTTAAATACCATTTTCTTGCTGAGCGGGTAGAGACAGAGGAAGAGTTTAATCAGGCAAAAGCAGCCGGTTTCAAATTCTTCCAGGGTTACTTTTTCAGTAAGCCTCTGGTGTCTCAAACCCATTATGTCAGCCCAGAGCAGGTTGTGGCACTGCAGCTATTTCGTGAAGTGTGTGTGCCAGAACCAAATTTTCAGCGTATTGAAGACCTGATAACGCAAGATGTGGCGCTGTCGTACAAACTACTGCGCTTTGTGAACATGCAGGCGACCAAGCTGGAAGTAGAAATCCGTTCGTTTCGTCAGGCTCTGATTTACCTTGGGCAGGATAATCTAAAGCAGTTCGTCTCACTTGTCGTGGCGTCTTATATTTCGACTAACAAACCACGTGAACTGTTTAACCTCTCACTTCAACGAGCTCAATTTTGTCAGTTGATGTCTCGTCACCAGCCATTCTCTCATTTGAACGAGCAAGGTTTTATGGTCGGCTTGTTGTCGATTCTAGATGCCATACTGGACCTGTCTACTGAATCCTTAATCAAGCAATTACCGCTCAGTGAGTCTGTTCAACAAGCGTTGCTGCATCGAAAAGGGGAATATGGAGCGCTTATTTCTCTGGAAGAATGCTACGAACGCGCTGACTGGCTTGGAGTGGAAAAATTTTCTAATCAGCTGGGTCTTTGTTTTGAGCAGGTACAGGCCTCTTTGGGTGAAGCGGTTCGTTGGAGCCAAAGCGTCGCTAACGCCTAGTTTTTCCATTATTAAACTTTTGTGACGTTAAGTGCTGAGTGCTTGACGCTGTCGTGGTTTTAAATAAACATATACGCATATCCATATATAGGTATGTTTACTATGCTTCCACATCAGTTTTTCAAACTTTTATCTGACGAGACTCGCGTGCGTTGTTTAATGCTGGTGGCTCGTGAAGGAGAAGTTTGTGTGGGCGATTTAGCGTTTGCACTTCAAGAGAGCCAACCGAAAGTTTCTCGTCATCTTGCCCAGTTACGATCCAATGGCATCTTAGTTGATAAGCGTCAGGGACAATGGGTGTTTTACCAGTTGTCACAAGAGTTGCCAGGTTGGATGAGAAAAGTGATTAACGATTTAGTGGCATCGAACTGTTTGAAGCAAGAGTACCAGCAAGATATTTCGCGCCTGCACGATAAAAATCGTGAGGCCTGCTGCTAACAGCACACAACGGATAAATATTTCAACGCAGAAGATTTGAAGGGAAAATTATGACGATTAAAGTAGGAATTAACGGTTTTGGCCGAATTGGCCGTTTGGCATTGCGTGCGGCGTTTGACTGGCCTGAATTGGAATTTGTTCAGATTAATGATGTCGCTGGTGATGCGGCAACGCTAGGGCATTTGCTGGAGTTCGATTCGGTTCAGGGGCGTTGGCACCATGAAGTTCAGGTCGAAGGCAACGAACTGATCATTGATGGTAAGTGTATCGTCACTACCCAGCAGCGAGACATAGATGCCGTTAATTGGTCAGGCTGTGATGTTGTGATTGAAGCAACTGGCGTACATCGCAAAACGTCGTACTTAGATCAATACCTTGACCAAGGTGTTAAGCGAGTTGTCGTCAGTGCGCCAGTGAAAGAAGAAGGTATTGCCAACATCGTTGTGGGTGTGAACGACCATATCTTTGACCCGGAAAAACACCGTATCGTGACCGCGGCATCTTGTACTACCAACTGTATTGCGCCAGTGGTGAAAGTGATTCATGAGAAACTTGGTATCGAGCAATCTTCCTTCACAACCATTCACGATTTGACCAACACACAGACTATTCTGGATGCGCCACACAAAGACCTTCGTCGTGCTCGTGCTTGTGGCATGAGTCTTATCCCAACCACGACAGGCAGTGCGACGGCGATTGTGGAAATTTTCCCTGACCTGAAAGGCAAAATTAACGGCCATGCCGTACGTGTTCCTTTAGCCAATGCATCTCTGACTGACATCATCTTCGATGTTAAGCGTGATACCACAGCAGAAGAAGTGAATGCGTTACTGAAAGAAGCGTCTGAAGGCGAATTGAAAGGTATTCTTGGTTTTGAAGAGCGCCCATTGGTATCGATTGATTACAAAGGCGACCAGCGTTCTACTATCGTCGACGCACAATCAACCATGGTCGTGGGCTCACGCATGGTGAAGATTTACGCGTGGTACGACAATGAAATGGGTTACGCAACACGTACAGCAGAGCTGGTACGTAACGTTGGTCTGGCTTAAAGAGGTTTAACTATGTCTCATCCTACATGGCAATTAGCGCTAGAGTCGGGCGCATTGGTATTAACACCGTGTCCGGGTACTAAAGATGTTGCGCTACAAGCATCACTTGAGCAGTTGAAAGAGCAGGGAGTTCAAGCCGTCGTTACCGCATTGGATAACACTGAACTGGCAGCTAAAAATGTCTCTGAGTTGGGTGAAATCACTCAGCAACTGGGTATGAAATGGTTCCAGGTCGAGATAGAAGACGATTGTGCACCAGATGATGCGTTTGCGACGAAATGGCAGCACGCGAGTCCTGAGCTACACGCCATTCTTGCCGAGGGCGGTAAAGTTGCTATGCACTGTATGGGCGGCTCCGGCCGGACTGGTCTTTTGGCTGCGCACTTACTGCTTGAGAAAGAGTGGGCGCTCGACGATATCGTGCGTGAAGTGCAGGCTTTGCGCCCTGGCGCATTTACGAAACCCGTGCAGGTAGAGTACATCGAGCGCGTAGCACAGAGTGCTTGATCAGCTTATAGAGCTTTTGGAACATCATGATCCAAAAGCTCTAGTTCAGTCAGCTTAGCGTCTATTTTGAATACATAAATTAAATTTAAATTACTGTTATATAGCTGATTTAAATAATCTTTTTGTTTTTATCCTGAAAGATTATTGAGCTTGCACGTTTGTACCAATACCGATAGAAACTTATTGGTGTTCAGGTTTTACAGTATTTGGCACATCATGATCCAAATGCTTTTATTGCTGTACATCTGAGGTCAAAATGATTTCACAACTAAGCAAAAGCATTCGTCAGTACATGTTAGTGACGTTCAATTATTGGAACTTTACGGTTACCGATGGTGCGTTACGCATGCTGGTGGTGCTTTACTTTCATGACTTGGGTTACTCAACCCTGGCGATTGCGTCACTGTTCCTTTTCTATGAATTTTTTGGCGTGGTCACCAACCTGATTGGTGGTTGGTTAGGGGCGAGACTTGGCCTGAACAAAACCATGAATATTGGTTTAGCAATGCAAGTTTTTGCGTTATTGATGCTTGCTGTGCCAAATGCTTGGCTGACTATCCCTTGGGTGATGGCGGCACAGGCACTGTCAGGTATTGCTAAAGACCTCAACAAAATGAGTGCGAAGAGTGCCATTAAAACCTTAGTCCCCGATGAACAACAAGGTGCGTTGTACAAATGGGTGGCTATTTTGACTGGCTCGAAGAATGCGCTCAAAGGTGCGGGATTCTTTATTGGTGGCTTATTGCTGTCTTGGGTGGGTTTCCAACATTCCATGTTCATTATGGCTGCCGTTCTGGCCGTAGTGTTTGTTTGTAGCATGATCTGGCTGGAAGCCGATATGGGCAAAGCGAAAAGCAAACCCAAGTTTCGCCATATTTTCTCTAAATCAGAATCAGTGAATATCCTGTCAGCAGCGCGTATGTTCCTGTTCGGAGCCCGTGATGTTTGGTTTGTGGTTGCTCTGCCAGTCTACCTCGGCAGCGTTTTTGGCTGGGATCACTTGTGGGTCGGTGGCTTCTTAGCGGCCTGGGTGATTGCGTATGGCTTTGTTCAAGGCTTTGCACCACGTATTACGGGTAAAGCTCAAGGTCGCGTACCTGATGGTAGTGCCGCACTTGTATGGGCGGGCATATTAGCTCTGATTACAGGAGGAATTGCCTACGGAGTACAAGTCGGTTGGCAACCAGAAATTGTTATTGTGGCTGGGCTAATGATTTTTGGCGCGGTATTCGCGATTAACTCTTCGCTTCATTCATATTTGATTGTCAGCTATGCCAAAGGCGATGGCGTGTCGCTGGATGTCGGCTTTTACTACATGGCCAATGCGATGGGCCGTTTGATAGGGACCGTTCTGTCGGGCTGGATTTATCAGGAAGCCGGATTAGCCGCTTGTCTGTGGGTCTCGTTTGCTTTCCTTGCTTTGACCACTCTGATTTCAATCAAGTTGCCCAAAGCCAAGACAGTGACGGCTTAAGCGTACGCATTTACATTTATCGGGCTCCTCTATGGAGCCCTTTTTTGTATCGATATGGTTCGTTCTATTCTTGTGTTCTGGTTTTCGCCTTGGTTCTGGCTCTCTACGGGCAAAAATAGGCTGTTTTGTCGCACTGCGTTAAAAATAAGCAAAAACAGTTTGTTAAGCATTCCCCTGACTGGAAATTACCCTATGCTATAAACAAACGATAAGCGACTCAGTTTAGGAAGAAGTATGAGAGAAAGGGTTCTGTTTTTTGATCTATTGCGCTGTGTGGCGGCAGTAGCTGTGATCGCTATTCACGTCTTAGCGCCATATCGAAATGAATTAGGGGTCATTCCTTTCGATCAGTGGCTTACGGCCGTGGGAGTCAATAGTGTAACCCGTTGGGCGGTGCCAGTTTTCATCCTGATCACAGGCGCATTAATGCTCACAGACACTCGACCATTTGATGGAAAATATTATTTGAGAAGGCGCTTGGGCAAGGTGTTGGTGCCTTTTCTTTTATGGTCGGTTTTCTATGCTTACTTGTCCGGATGGACGGCTGAGGGATTTAACTTTGAAACGGTTAAAGAGGTATTAAGTAACAGTGTCCACCATGAAACCTATTACCACTTAGGTTTTTTCTATTACTTTATTCCGCTCTATTTCGTGATTCCTCTGTTTCAGTGGATGGTACGGAATGTCGACGACAACGTTTTATATACTTACCTGGCATTCTGGTTGTTCACCAGTACCTTATTCCTTTTTAAGGTAGACGGTCCTTGGAGTAATCAGTTATGGCTCTATATGGGCTATTTACCACTGGGTTACGTGTTGTACCAAAAGCTGCCTTTGAACCGCTCGAACGTTACTCTGTTTACTGGCTTGGGACTAGTCGCATTGGCGGTTACCTTTACGATGGTTGTGACCAACAGTCTGGAAGCGGAGAAATACACAGTAGGGCGCTGGCTGTCATACAAAACTCTGAATGTGATTCTGGCCGCGTCGATGATTTTTATGTTGGCACGCTATTTTGGCGAAGGACTATCGCCTAAGGTACAAAAAGTGGTGAGCTTTATCAGCCAGCACAGTTTAGGTATCTATTTACTGCATCCAATCTTTTTGTGGCCGATGAAGGAGTTTGGCTGGTATGAAGGGCATCCGGCGTGGGTGATCCCAGTGTGGATAATATTAAGCGGCGCTGGAGCCTTGGCGATGAGTTATCTCTTCTCTCGTTCGGCCAAGACTCGCTGGCTACTGCCTTAATTGATACCAATCGTAGTATTACTGCTTCAGGGCGAAATGGAGAAACTTATCGCCCTGGTAGGTAAGTTTGCCTTTGTCGCCCGGATTGAGCGCATGGTAATAGTGGACACCAATCTGGAACTCGCGTTTAGGGCCGATAGGGCCTCTCTGCACGTAAATCCAATACTCTTGATCATCTTCTCCCGGCTCTGCATCCGGAATATCGATGGCCTGTTTATCTAAAATGGTCACTTGGACGCATTGCTCAGGGGCATCTTCACCAACATAGTGTTTGCTGTAAAAGCGAAAGAAAACCCAGGCTCCTAGCGCTATCAGAGCAAAAAGAGCCAAAATAAGTGGAATTGGCATGATGATCTCCAGTGTTTCGATAGCGCTTATTTTACAGAACTCCCCGTTTAAACGATGCGTTGAGATACAGGATTCGTGATCCATCAAAATGCGGTGAGATTTTATTCGGCGCACTTCACATTTTATATGCGCACAAGGACACAGTTTGAATGGAAAGTAGTACTTAACAGCTCGAAAAAGCTCTAAATTTATAGAAGAATAAAATGAGTAATAAAGAAAGCGTCATGTGAGGAGGGTTACGATGTCAGATATTGAAAAAGTAGTCATGCGTACCCGAACGATCGAAAAACTTTTGCGTACTCAATATCATGCAGAGGGGAAAGGGTTACATCAGCTCATCAATAGCTGTGAAGAGCGGTTACCGCATGATGTGATTGCCAAGCTACGTTATATCGCCACGGTGCGGAATAAGATTGTTCACGAAGAAGATTTTCAGTTAGAGAATCGAAAGAATTTTATGGCAGTGTGTGATGATTGTGAAAAAGAACTCACACCAAGAAGCTCGCGCTTTATCTGGAGGGCGGCAATTTTGTTGATGGCGCTGATTACGCTTGCGGCTCTGGGTTTTTATTACATGCATTGGGACGTACTGTCTGAGCACATACAGTAGGGTCATATTGAGAAAATAAAAAAGGACGCGTTAGCGTCCTTTTTTATTTTTAATCAGTAGCTTAGTACATCATTGGCAGTGTCATTAAACCCACAACCACTGCAATCATTACCAGCCCTTGTTTTTGAGAAGATGAAATCATAACACTACCCCTTAATCTTGATGAACTCTATGCATTTAATATAGCACCATTTTTTAGGTTTGATCAACGTATCTAATGAAAAGTTTTTAAAACTTACAGTTAACTGACCTGTTTTTACCTTGTTTTGACTAATTGAACTGTGTTTTTTACGTTGTGTTTAAAGTGTTCGCTTTGTGTCTTTGTTGTTCGTTTTTGATGTAAGTGTATGATTTTAAATTGTAAGAAAGGTCTTACATATTGTTTAAATATTGTTTTTTGTCTCAGGGGTTGGGTTGGTGCTTAATGTTGCCTGTGTTTCTCAAAATCTGAGAAAACCTAGTTAATTCTATTTCGGTGAGAGGCGAGGAGCTGCTATCTCGAAGGTATATTTCTCAACTGGTGAGATAATCTAAGTGCCAAAAGGGTTTAGCACGCAACGATAATACGAACCTGTGGTTTATGAGTCTAACTTTATTAATACTCTTAAATATCATTATGTTAGTGTTGGTTTGGTCAACTTTATTATCTGTATTTATACCTGATATTAGGCTCTTATGTTGGCCCTGTAGGGGTTAATGGTGCATTCTATGGCGTACAATGGGGCTTTTGTTTTTTATGTTTGTTCTTTGTACGTATTGACTGATGAGTAGGCATCTTGACTGAATAGTTAGCAACTTTTCTATTTAAGTATTGAGTGAGTTGATGTCGTATTTAGTTGCTCTAAATAGAAGGTCAAATGTCCCGAATCGCTAGCGAGATCCAACTTTCGTAGATTGTGCCTTTACATCAACATCGGTCTACCTAGACTAGCGGCGAGTTTAAGTAAAAGGTATGTACAGCATGTGGAGTTGGCTGGCTATAGGGCTATCAGGTGTGTATTCCGTGTTGGGGGCAAAACAAGCCAATCCGACGCAATCTCTCGTATTTAAAATCTTTACTCTGGTACTCCTTCTTGTTCTGGTATTAACCCAAGGTACTCCAGCCACTTATACCTATTGGATTGCTGGTGGTTTGGGCGTATCAATCATTGCCGACACGTTACACTCGTTCCGTTCGCGTAAACTGATTTATTTCTGCGGTTATTTAGTTGCGCAGATTTGCTACAGTAAGTCGTTCTGGATGCAGTTGAACGGAGACATTATTTGGTGGCTATTGGCGTTATTGCTGGCGGCTAGTATCGTGGCGTTCTTTTTGTTGTTACCACAACTCGACTCGTTGGTTTTCCCTGTGGTGATTATGGGAATGATGCTGGTGCAGATGGCGTGGGCTGCAGGCGAGGTTTGGTTGCAGTCACCTACTTACGCGAATGCGATAGGATTCAGTGGAACCTTGGTCATGACCTACTCTGCACTAGCCTATGCAATACATGGTTACCGTAAGCCTATGAAACGTGCTTATGTGTGGGTTAGTGGAAGCTATTTCTTGGCTCATGCACTTATTGTGGCTTCTATCGTCTACTAATCTCGTTTACTAACCTAAATCAAAGCAGAGCTGGAGGATGTGGGTAAACTGGTCGTATCCAATTTGATAACTGGAGTTGATGATGAGTGATATTCACGCTCACGAGCTGTTAAACCTGCTTCGTGAAATCCCGATGAATCGTGAAGAGCTTGCCGCGCATTTTGGCTTAGAAGTTCGCTTCCACACGTGCAAACTGAATGATCTAGATTTAGACGCACTGCTTGCGTTTTTGCAGCAACGCGAAAAAATCCAAGAGTTGGAAGGGAAGTATGTGGTTAATATGGCGCGTATTTGTAATCACTAAACGGCAACACGCTCTCAGATAGCCTCTGATGACCAATACGAAACAGCCGCTCATGAGAGCGGCTGTTTTATTATCTGGTGTTTACATCATGTGCTTACGACGAATGTCGAGCAGAGCAAAGATGCCAAAAATTAGGATGGAGTATTTCTCCCAACTGCTCATTTTTATCTTATCGCCAAATGCGCCGATGAAAATCGCCATTTGCAGGCCATGCATAATGAACAGGAACGCAGTCATAATATAGAGCGCGATGGCTGCATTACCTGGAAACGGCGCAACAATGTTAATGATCAATACCAACCAAACAAAGGCGATGGCCGCTTTGGCTAAGATGATTAGTGCTTTCATTTTGGTATCCTTTTGAATTATGGCACTACACGGACGTGCGTTCGTACAGGCGGTAACTGACCTGGCCAGCGGTTTTTTCTCTATGCAGATGCCAGCTTTCCGGTAGGTCGATAATATTCAGTTCTTTCTCGGTTTCAATATAAATCATCGCATCCTCAGCAAGCCAGCCGTTTTGCTCTAGCAAGGTCACGGTTTCATCTAATAAACCTTTACGAAATGGTGGGTCAATAAAGACCACATGATGAGGCGTCCCAGGTTGCTTTAGGAAGCTCAGAGCATCGGTATTCACCACTTCAATGTTGGTTGCATTTAAAGACGCGACGTTTTTCTTCAGTTGCTGAAACGCTTGCGGGTTCAGTTCAACCATGGTTACTTGCTCTGCCTGACGCGAGGCGGATTCAAAACCCAAGCCGCCAGAACCAGCAAACAAGTCGAGACACTTTGCCTGCGGCACATCTTGTGCCAGCCAGTTAAATAGCGTTTCTTTTACGCGATCGGTGGTTGGACGTAAGCCCTCAGCGTCATGAACTGGGAGTTTTCGGCCTCTCCATAAGCCACTAATAATACGAACGAAGCCCGTTGTTGGCTTTTTTTGTGATGAGTTTTGCTGGCGACGTCTTACCATAGATTTTTTGACCGCTAATAAAGTGATACTATACCCAATCGCCCAAGCATTGAGCTTGGATACAGCCCAGAATATTCAAGATGACAGAGTGTAACACTAATAAGATTAGATTCACCTAGTTGAAAAGTTTTCACAGCTTTGTCATTCGCCTTTTTTAGACGGATAATAATCTTGTCAAAAAAGAGTCATTAATAGATAAAAAGATAATCTAGGATAGCCCCAGATGACGGAAAAAAAGAAGCGCGGATTACTTTCGTGGCTAGGTTTTGGTGATGAAGAACAAAGCCAACAACCAAAAACTGAAGAAACAGTAAAAGAAGAAGCAGTGGAAGCGGCTTCTGAAGAGCAACCTTCCGAAGAGGGTGCTCTGCAAGCAGAAGAAAAAAATAGAGTTGAAGACGAGCCTGAAAAGGCTGAGGCTGTCCCAGCAGAAGCAGAAGCAGAAGCAGAAGCAGAAGCAGAAGAGCCTGAAGTGCCAGTGGCACCTCGCGTTCAGGAGCAGGAAAAGCCGACTGAGAGTTTCTTCGCGCGCCTCAAACGCAGTTTAAGCCGCACCAAGGCAAACATCGGTGCTGGCTTCTTTGGTTTGTTCAGCGGTAAAAAAATCGATGACGACCTGTTTGAGGAGCTGGAAGAGCAACTGCTTATCGCGGATGTGGGTATGAATACCACAACAAAAATCATCAACAACCTGACAGATAAAGCCTCTCGCGGTGATCTTAAAGATGGCGAAGCTCTTTACGGCTTGTTGAAAGAAGAAATGGCAGAGATTCTGTCTAAAGTAGAACAGCCGCTAGAAATCGATACCAGTAAAACGCCTTACGTTATCTTAATGGTTGGCGTAAATGGTGTAGGTAAAACTACGACGATCGGTAAGCTGGCGAAGCAGTTCCAGAATCAGGGTAAGAAAGTGATGTTGGCTGCTGGTGATACTTTCCGTGCGGCAGCGGTAGAGCAGCTTCAAGTATGGGGTGAGCGCAACAACGTTCCTGTGATTGCTCAACATACTGGTGCTGACAGTGCCTCTGTTATCTATGATGCGATTGAAGCGGCAAAAGCACGTGGTGTGGATGTAGTGATCGCTGATACGGCAGGTCGTCTGCAAAACAAAGCGAACCTGATGGAAGAGTTGCGCAAGATCATTCGTGTGATGAAGAAGATTGATGACTCTGCACCTCACGAAATCATGCTGACACTCGATGCCGGAACGGGTCAAAATGCGATCAGCCAGGCGAAGCTTTTCAGTGACGTTTCACCTATCACTGGGATTACATTAACTAAGCTTGATGGTACAGCGAAAGGCGGCGTGATTTTCGCTATTGCTGATCAGTTTGGTATTCCAATTCGTTACATTGGTGTAGGCGAAGGCATCGAAGATTTGCGTCCTTTTGAAACTCAAGAGTTCATTGACGCACTGTTCAGCCGCGAAGAGTAAATTAAGTGAGAGGGAATCAAGGGTGATCAAATTTCAGCAAGTGAGTAAAGCTTACCGCGGTGGTCGACAAGCACTGCAAAAAGTCGACTTTCACCTGAGGCGTGGAGAGATGGCGTTTTTAGGCGGGCATTCTGGCGCTGGTAAAAGTACCTTGCTGAAACTGATCTGTGCGATTGAACGCCCGACTGATGGCACCATTCATTTTAATGATCATGACATCACTCGTATTTCGAACCGAGATATCCCGTTTCTACGCCGTAATATCGGCATCGTATTTCAGGATCACCGTTTGTTGATGGATCGCAGTGTGTACGACAATGTCGCACTGCCGATGCGCATCGAATCGATTTCTGAAAATGAAATTAAACGTCGCGTTTCGGCATCGTTGGATAAAACCGGTCTGCTCGACAAAGCGCGTTGTTTGCCAAGTCAGCTTTCGGGCGGTGAGCAACAACGTGTTGGGATTGCCCGCGCAGTTGTGAATCGACCAACCTTGCTGGTGGCGGATGAGCCTACGGGTAACCTTGACCCTGAGTTGTCTAACCGAGTCCTGCGACTGTTTGAAGAATTTAATCGAGCAGGCGTCACCATCCTACTCGCAACGCACGATATCGGGTTAGTGAACACTCGCCCACAATATCGTCATTTTGAATTGAATCAAGGTTTCCTAAGCGAGGTAGAAGACTATGGCAGGTAAAAAACTCTCGCAAAAGAAAGGTAAAGGCAGCAGTGCTAAGCGAGCCAATACCGATGGGTTTTTCTCTGTTCATATTAAACAGGCAAAAGCGTCTTTTTCTGCCTTGTGGCAACGGCCTTTAGGCAACATATTAACGCTGGCGGTGGTCTCCATTGCGTTGGCGATGCCAGCCTGTCTGTACTTATTAGGTAAGAATGTCGCGGGTGCAGCAGAAGATGTCGCCTCACCATCACAAGTGAGTGCGTATTTAGTAGAAGGTATGCCTGATGCACGCGTGATGGTGCTTAAGGACGAAATCGAAACCTGGCCATTAGTGAAAACTGTGGAATATATTTCTCCGCAGCAAGGGTTGGCTGATCTAAGCCAATATGCGGGCTTCGATCAGGCGCTTAGTTTGTTAAGTGGCTATGCACTGCCAGGCGTACTGGTGATTACACCGGACTCTGAACTGAAAAGTGATATTCAGTCGATAGCTCAGGACGTACGTAAGCAGCAAGATGTTACCGATGTTCGCCTCGATGAAGATTGGCTGGCTCGTCTTGATGCCATCAAAACACTGGCCAGTATTATCGTTATCACACTGACGGTACTGATGTTAGGCGCGGTATTTTTAATTGTCGGCAATACGCTACGATTCAATGTGTTGGCGAATAAAGAAGAAATTCAGACCATGAAGCTGATTGGTGCAACTGACAGCTTTATTCTTCGCCCTTATTTATACACTGGCATGTGGTTTGGTGTATTGGGTGCAATCATCGCTTGGTTAGCGACGACGGTAATGACCTTTGTCATGAATAGTGCGGTGGAAGATTTAGCGGCATTGTATGACAGTCAGTTCCGTTTGAATGGTCTAAACTGGGATGAATCTCTGCTGCTTATCATCACGGGTAGCTTGATAGGTTGTATCGCTGCGCGTATTTCTGCACAGCGTCACCTAAAAGAAATTGAACCAGTTTAAGTGATGACGGTCTTATACTTGGAATTTATTAGCACAAGCTAATTTGTACCTCTTGTATAGAACACTTGTTTATGGATAATTGCTCGCCCTTCTTGAAACTTGTTCATTTTGAGTTCAAGATATCGAAGCTAAATTGCAATGTAATGCTCCAGATCAGAGATTGATGAGGAATTGAATGACAAAAGAAGCGTATCCGATGGCTCTAGTCACGCAAGATAGCCTTGATAGCTATATTCGCTCCGTTAACAGCTACCCAATGCTGACGGTAGATGAAGAGCGTGAGCTGGCAGAACGATTACACTACAAAGGTGAGATTGAAGCAGCGAAAGGGCTGATCCTGTCGCACCTGAGATTCGTTGTTCACGTTGCTCGAGGTTACTCAGGCTACGGTTTGCCAATGGCAGACTTAGTGCAAGAGGGCAATATCGGCCTAATGAAAGCGGTTAAGCGTTTTAACCCAGAAGTGGGTGTGCGTTTGGTGTCTTTTGCGGTCCACTGGATTAAAGCTGAGATCCATGAATACGTGCTACGTAACTGGCGTATTGTTAAGATCGCAACGACTAAAGCACAACGTAAATTGTTCTTTAACCTACGCAAGTCGAAAAAGCGTCTGGGTTGGTTCAATAACGGCGAAGTAGAAACCGTTGCTCGTGAATTAGGTGTTGAGCCTTCAGAAGTTCGTGAGATGGAATCCCGTCTGGCGGCCGTCGACTCTACGTTCGATATGCCAACCGACGAAGACGACAGCTCAAACAACTACACAGCACCGATGCTTTATCTAGAAGATAAATCGTCAGATGTTGCTGATAACGTTGAAGCAGCAAACTGGGAAATGCATACCAACAATCGTCTTGGACATGCATTGGCAAGTTTGGATGAGCGTAGTCAGCGTATTGTGCGTTCTCGTTGGTTAGATGATGAGAAAGCCACACTGCAGGATTTGGCTGATGAGTTTGGTGTATCTGCCGAGCGTATTCGTCAGTTAGAAAAGAATGCAATGAAGAAGCTCAAACTGGCCGTTGGTGAGTTCTAACGCTAGCTTCTAAATAAAAGCAAATTTTCATAGAAAGCCGAGATCATGTGATCTCGGCTTTTTTATTTTGGATCGAAAGTCGATAACGTTTGCGATCTAAATTTTATGTGCTACCTGTGCA
This sequence comes from Vibrio natriegens NBRC 15636 = ATCC 14048 = DSM 759, assembly GCF_035621455.1. Classification (NCBI taxonomy): domain Bacteria; kingdom Pseudomonadati; phylum Pseudomonadota; class Gammaproteobacteria; order Vibrionales; family Vibrionaceae; genus Vibrio; species Vibrio natriegens. The sequence goes on along the minus strand of NZ_CP141822.1, from coordinate 3,041,433 downwards.
TAACTCTGTGTAGTAATTATTTATCAACTGTTCGAAAGCGGGGAAAAATAAGGCGTTCGGGCGTTTTTCCGGCTGGGGATAGTTAGTAATATACACACAGCTAGATCAAGATCATCACTACATATTGTGGATCAAAAGATCAAAATATACTTTATCAACGCAATCCACAGCTTTATCCACATGTGGTTGTAATGTGTACACTTTTAAATTCCCGGATAATTCTTGTGTCTAAATTTAGCGTTGGATAGGTTACAATGGCAGCATATACCCAAGTGACTTTATGACGCAGAACCTCAGCTACCATTGTGATAATGGCTCAATCGCACGTTACTAGGTTATTTGGGTATATTAATAAGACAATGAGAAAGTAAATGGATCAGTTTCAGCATATCGATGTGCAAGGTGCACAAGCACTGCTCGAGCAGGGCGAAGCAAAACTTGTAGATATCCGTGACCCTCAATCGTTTGCCGTAGCGCATGCAGAGTCAGCCTTTCATTTAACCAACGACTCGATCGTCTCTTTCATGGACGATGTGGAGTTCGAGCAGCCAGTGCTTGTAATGTGCTACCACGGCATTAGTAGTCAGGGTGCCGCGCAATACCTGGTCAATCAAGGCTTTGAGCAAGTGTACAGTGTCGATGGTGGTTTTGAAGCCTGGCAACGAGCCGAGCTACCGATAGTGAGAAGTTAATGAAGAGATTGGTAACGTTAAATAACCCACGCATGGCACAGGCTTTCATCGATTATATGGCGTCTCGTCATATTGAAATTCAGATGATGCCCGAGGGCCAGGGGCAGTTTGCGCTATGGCTGACGGATAGCCAGCATGAAATCGAAGCAGAGGCAGAGCTGAAACATTTCTTAGCCAATCCTTCCGATTCCAAATACAGCGCAGCTTCGTGGAACGTTGCCGAGACTCGCAAGAGTCAATTTCATTATTCAAGCCCAAGTATCATGAGCATGGTCAAAGCGAAAGCTGGCCCTGTGACACTTTTGATCATGACAGTGTGTGTCATTATCTACGGTTTACAGATGATCGGCTTTGGTCGGGGCGTGTTTGCATTGCTGCATTTCCCAGCGTTTGAAGGTCAACAATGGCAATTGTGGCGTTGGTTGAGTCATGCTCTGCTGCACTTCTCTGCAACCCATATCATCTTTAACTTGCTGTGGTGGTGGCAACTGGGTGGCGATATTGAACGTCGCCTGAGTTCCGGAAAACTACTGCAAATTTTTGTTGTTTCTGCAGCCTTGTCTGGCGCGGGGCAATTTTATGTTGAAGGTGCGAATTTTGGTGGGTTGTCTGGTGTTGTATACGCGCTGCTCGGTTATCTGTGGATCTTAGGTTATCGCCTACCTCATCTAGGGTTGACGTTACCAAAACCGATCATTGTGTTTATGTTGGTGTGGCTAGTGCTAGGTTTCGTTCAGCCGTTTATGGCGATTGCCAATACCGCGCACTTGGTAGGACTGATTTCGGGAATGGCGATTGCGCTGTTTGACTCCGGAAAAATGAAGTACCAGCAGAAAGCTTAAGGCATAAATAAGAGATAAAAAAGACCGCCAGTAGCGGTCTTTTCGTATCAGTGCAAGCCGCGTTTACTGATAGAGATATTTGGTAAACAGCAAATCCGCAATAACGGTTTTCCCAGTTTCCGGCAGGAGTGTTTCGTTTAACCTCGTTACCAAGGTCTTACGCAAATCTTCCCGACCAGAAAGAGACTTGATGGTATCTTCTGTCTGCTTACCGAGTAACTCGATGATGGCATCGCGAATCAGTGGTTGGTGATGTTCAATGATGGTCAGGTCTTGCTGGCTCATGACCATGATATCGATACGCACCTGAACGTAACCTAACTTTTTTCCTTTAGTGTAAAAGTTTGTCGTTAAGTCTGGTTCTAAAGTGAAGTACGCCAACTGAGGTCCAGCTTGTTCCGTTTCAGCCCAGGTTGGTGTGGAGATAAGCATGGTTAACGCAAAAATAGTTTGGGCTATATAACGTTTGTACATATTTCTAACTTTTCTTTCTCTGGATCGCGATATTCGAATCGCTTCAGTCTTGGTACAATAGACCGTCTATAACAAATAATGAACTTACGGTTTCAGTAAGACGGTAAGTTGTTGCTTTATTCTACGCATAAAGCCTCTAATTGAATACTAGTATGAATCAGCCAACATCACTCTATCTTGCTTCTTTATTGGAAGTAGAGTGGCAAAAGCCCGAAGAATTTGAATTTCCAAATGAATTGTCCAAGCATTGGCTTGAAGAACAAGGGTCTTTGTCACGTCGTTTAAAGCAACACTGTCAGGCTTTGACAGTGGAATTGCTACAAAATCAAATTGTCACTGCCAAGACACTGAAACAGGATGAAAGTCAGTTATTGTCTGAGCAAGATTGCCTGTTACGAGAGGTCGTTTTGTGTGGTGATGACAGTCCTTGGGTTATAGGACGTACGCTCATTCCATGCACGACTCTGGTGGATCAGCAATACGATTTGGCTGAACAAGGGGATATCCCTTTAGGCCTGACCGTTTTTAGTGCGGATAACGTAGAGCGAGACTCACTGCAAATGGGGTGGGCCAACCTGCCTCAAGGACGATTTTTAGCGCGACGTTCAAGGTTGTGGATGAATCACAAACCAATGTTAGTCGCCGAGTTATTCTTATCTCTTTCACCTATTTACGCTAAGGAGAGGGTGTAAATGTCCGCAGAAAAAGCCAAAGCATATTGGCAACTGACGCGAATGGATCGACCAATAGGGTCCTTGCTACTACTGTGGCCTACCGTTTGGGCACTTGTTATTGCCGCTCAGGGTATGCCGAGTTGGGATGTATTGCTTGTGTTTGTATTAGGCGTATTTCTAATGCGAAGTGCAGGTTGTGTGATTAACGACTTCGCTGATCGTAAAGTCGATGGTCACGTTAAGCGCACCAAACAACGCCCGTTACCGTCGGGCAAAGTCACGGCGAAAGAAGCAATAGGCCTGTTTCTTGTGTTAGCCGTGAGCTCATTCTTATTGGTTCTGACCATGAACCCACTGACGATTCAACTGTCGTTTGCAGGTGTTGTGTTGGCTTTCATCTACCCATTTATGAAGCGCTACACCCATCTTCCACAATTGTTTTTGGGGCTGGCGTTTAGTTGGGCAATCCCGATGGCGTGGGCAGCACAAACGGGTGAACTGCCTTTGATCGTATGGTTTATCTTTGTGATTAATGCGCTGTGGACCATTGCTTACGACACCCAATATGCTATGGTTGACCGTGATGACGATTTAAAAATTGGTATCAAATCGACCGCGATTCTGTTTGGCCGTCATGACAAGTTAATCATTGGTATTTTACAGCTCATTACCTTAGCGATGTTGGTTGGACTAGGGCAGTATTACCAGTTAGGGCAGAGCTACTACTGGACGATTCTGATTGCCGCTTCACTGTTTGTTTATCAGCAGCATTTGATTCGCCACCGAGAACGCGATCTATGCTTTAGAGCATTTCTCAACAATAACTATGTCGGTATGGTTATCGCCGTCGGTTTATTAGTGGCGTTTTGGTAATAATTCGAAAATTGAAAAGGCATCCGATTGGATGCCTTTTTTGTTTGTGCTTTTTGTTATGACTGAAGCTGGTGAATACTTTCTTCTATCGTTAGCTTCACTTCTGGATAAAGCAGAGTAAATAACAGTTTGGCAAATTGCTGCGTATTTTCTGTATCGCAGTTGCCATCATTGTCTAGGTACGCTTGTTGCTTCAGGGTATTGAACATCGCGCTAAATACACCTTTATCAAAGAACTCCGGTGCGTTAATGCCATGCAGTCGACCCAGACGCTGAGCGATATCCTGACTTTTCTGCTCTAGGTCTGATTTACCTAACTCAGGGTACGCGACCAACAAGTTCGTTGCGATGGAGTAGCGCTGCAGTGTTTCAGTAATCGTGCGACCCAGCAGAACCAGTGACTGATTGTTGGACTGATTGATTTCCAGCTTATTGCCATCAAGACAGATCATCTTTTGCTCGACAAATTCGTTAAGAATTTTCTCGACCAGCTCATTCAAATCCTCTTCCTGATAGCTTAAGAACAGCTCTTTTTTCAGGAATGGGTAGATTAGCGCAACGTTCTGTTGAACGCTTTCCACCGTGACGTTGCGCTGACGAATAATCATCTGAGCGATCAGTGACGGAAGCGCAAACAAGTGAATGATGTTATTGCGGTAGTAAGTCATCAGAATCGACTGGTTGCGATCCAGTGAAATGATATCGCCCATGCTGTCTGTTTCAATCACAAACTTATCAAGTGAGATTGCGTGATCAACCAACTCTTCTGCGCTTTCGCTTGGAATGGTAGAGGTGCTTGAGTACGGGTTGTTCTTGAGTAGCTTCAGGTAACACTCAATCTGACTGATTAGAGAGTCACGAGATAACGCGCGCTGACGGGAAGCAAGCAAGGCAGTCGCGCAGAGTGTCAGTGCGTTAGCTGCAGCCGCATCGTTAATATGCGTCATCATCTTGTTGGCCAGCCCGTTCACCACCGGATTCATCCATTGTGGTTTGCTGCTACCCATCGGGTCGATATCTTTAGTCCACTCCGGAGCATGCTCGTTAAGGTATTGGTTAAGCTGAATTGGCTCACCAAAGTTGACGTAGCCCAAACCAAAGTTGCGCAGTTTACGCAGAGTACGCAGTACCAAACCGGCATTCTCTTTCTCTTTACGCTTACCGCGAAGTTCTTTAGCGTAAGTACTTACTTCCATTACATGCTCGTAGCCAATGTAAACCGGCACTAAAGTAACTGGACGGTTTAGACCACGTAGCATGGCCTGAATCGTCATCGCCAGCATACCTGTTTTGGCTTGCAGTAATCGCCCAGTACGCGAGCGACCGCCTTCGCTGAAGTATTCAACTGAGTAGCCTTTCGCGAAAAGCTCGGCCAGATACTCGCGGAAAATCGTCGAGTACAGTTTATTGCCTTTAAAGCTGCGGCGGATAAAGAATGCACCACCACGGCGGAAAATAGGACCAGCCGGAAAGAAATTGAGGTTAATACCGGCAGCAATATGTGGCGGAACCATGCCTTCGTTGTAAAGCACGTACGAAAGCAGTAGGTAGTCCATGTGGCTACGGTGACATGGAACGTATACGATCTCGTGACCATCTTGTGCTAAACGGCGTACCGTAGAGGCATTATTGATATGCAGACCCTGATACAGCTTATTCCAAAGCCAGCCGAGAATGCGGTCACCTCTTTTCACCAAGCCATAAGAAAAGTTCGCGGCAATTTCATCCATGATGTCATGGGCTTCTTTGCGCGCTTTTTCAATCGAGATATTTTTGCTCTTAGCTTCATCAGCGATGGCTTGCTCAATCGCGGGTGATTTCATTAAACGCGCAAACAATACCTGACGCTGGGGTAGGTTAGGACCCGATGCTGCCAGCTTTTGGCGAGAGAAGTGGATACGAGCCACTCGCGCGAGCTTGTGAGCAATCGCACTGTCCGTGCCATGAGAATCTGCCATGTAGCGCAGCGATACCACTGGGCTAAAACGCACTAAACAGTCACGGCCAGATGCCATCACTGCTTTGGCTTTTTGTGGACCATTCATTGGCTGAAGGTACGGTTTACTATTCTTTTCTTTACCTGGCTTGCGTCCCCACAGCACGGTTGCTGGGATCATTTGTACATCTAGTTCGCTGTCCAGTTTGTGCAGTTCTAATAACTCACGAAAGAGAGAGTCAGATTCTGTTGGTACGTCATTGTCATTTCCCATCACGGTTGGACGAGCAGCAATAAATACGTAACGGTTGAGAGTTTTGCCATTAATTTCCAATGGACTGAGCGGGTCTGGCAGACCAAGGCTCATGGCTTGTTTTTGCAGTGTCAGCAAATCCACGTTCGAACGGAACGGTAAGGCATACACAATCGGTTTAGCCAGATCGATATCAAGATCGTCAATAGGGTTTGATGGGATTGTTGTGCCCTTTACCAGTACCGATAAAGGTAGTTTTAGTAATGAACGTGAAAATGATTGTCCAGAAGACATAAAGTTCACAGCCTCGATAGGTATTCAAACAGGCCCTAGCTTATTTCTGTGTCCGCATGGCCCATCTTGAGAGAAAATGAGTACGGCAATAGAAATAAGCCTAGGCGATAAAATTTAAGCGCAGCAAGGATAACAGAAACTGGTCGAACCTTTTAATTTTATTGAGCATGAATTAGTCAAACACCCGAGCCGTTGCTTCCACTCGATCCACTTTAAGCGTGCTGTTTTAAACGTTTATGACGAAAAGGATGCTGCGTAACTTAAGTAAGCCAAGCAAATAAATTAAAAAACAACCAATTGGGTTTCCATTTAACCATTTACTGGATATACTCACAGTTAACTGTATAAAAAGACAGGTGAGACATGAAGCCGTTAACGCCACGCCAACAACAAGTCTTCGATTTGATTAAAAGTAAAATCGATGACACCGGAATGCCACCAACCCGTGCAGAGATTGCGCGTGAGCTTGGCTTCCGCTCTGCAAATGCTGCAGAGGAACACCTAAAAGCACTTGCTCGTAAGCAAGCGATTGAAATTATTCCGGGTGCATCTCGAGGGATTCGTATCCTGCTTGAAGATGCTGCAAATGATGATCAGGGCTTGCCTCTGATTGGTCAGGTGGCAGCGGGTGAGCCGATTCTGGCTCAAGAGCATGTGGAAGCCCACTACCAAGTTGATCCTGCGATGTTTAAACCGCAAGCGGATTTCTTACTTCGCGTAAACGGCGAAAGTATGAAAGACATCGGTATTATGGATGGTGACTTACTCGCTGTGCATAAAACGCAAGACGTACGTGACGGTCAAGTTGTCGTTGCTCGTGTTGACGACGATGTGACGGTGAAGCGTCTGGAGCGTAAAGGTTCTACCGTATTGCTGCATGCAGAGAATGAAGAGTTTGCGCCTATCCAGGTGGATCTGACTTCTCAGCACCTGACGATTGAAGGTCTGGCCGTCGGTATTATTCGCAATACTGACTGGATGTAAGCTCAAGCTTTGAAACAACAGTCCAGCTTTACTGGGCTGTTGTTTATTACGCTTTTTAATTTCCCCACCTCTCTCATTTCACACTTCCTATCTTTTGATATGCATCCATGCTTGATAATGTAATTGATATTCATTATCATTTATTTCCGTATCCATTACTTTCATTGGCGCAGGAAATGCCATGTCTCAGTCTAAACATCAAGTTCCTAACCATTTATTAAAACCTTTGTTGTTACGCAGTCGTGAAAGTATGGTCGACAATGGCTTAGTGTATGACCCTATCGCAGCCAAAGCCTGTTTAAACTGCCAAATGGCGCCTGATTGTCTTGGCGGAGATGTGGCGCAAAAGCAGTTATTGCATGTAACGTTAACTCAACTGTGTGACCAACAGGTCAATCAATTCCTGCAGCAACATCCTGAGGCGTGGGTGATTAATGTCGGCGCAGGTCTCGATACGCGTTTTTACCGTCTGGATAACGGACGTTGTCATTGGGTCGAGCTGGATGTTACGGAGAATCTGGTTTGGCGACAGCGACTTTTCCATAAAAACGAACGTTATAAAAATCATATCGGTAGCGTAGAAGAAATGTCATGGCTGGACTCTCTGAATATTCCAGACAAAACGCCAGTTTTGGTGGTATGTGAAATGGCGCTGCTGGATTGCTCAGAATCGCAGGTTGCTCGTTTTATTCAAACGTTGGGACGACACTTTGTGTCTGCTGAAGTGTGTATGGTTCTGGCTGGGGATCTCACTGAAAGTAAATGGGGACAGAAGCTGGGCTCTGATCGCTATGCGCATGGCTTTGAAGCACCATCAGAACAATTTCTGCAATGGCTGCCTTGGGCTGAGTGGGTGAAAGTATTTTCGCCTTTCGATCGTTTTTGCTCTCGATGGAAGGCATGGCAACGCTGGCTCAACAAGATCCCTGTACTTAAATACCGTCTGACACCTGTCCTCGTTCATATTAAGTGGTGATTGGCTAGCTTCACATTGCTCAGGTACACTCGTTAATCCAGTTAACGAGGTGCTTGTGACAAACTCTATTTTCTCTCCTTTATCTAATCCTCAGGTGCACCGTCAGGTCTTGGCACTTGCGATCCCAATGGTGCTGTCGAATATTACCGTTCCTTTGCTTGGTCTGGTTGATGCCGCTGTCATTGGCCATCTTGAACATGCTTGGTATCTGGGCGGTGTCGCCTTGGGTAGCACGATGATCAGTGTGACTTTTTGGCTGCTCGGTTTTTTGCGTATGTCGACAACAGGGTTAGCCGCACAATCTTACGGAAGTGATGATCGTAAGCAACTTGCTTTAGTTTTCCTGCAAGGCGCTTTGATGGCGTTGCTGTTCGCAGTGCTGTTTTTAGTTGCACACAGTTCTATTGCTGACCTTATCTTTAGCTGGAGTGATGCCAGTGAGGAAGTGAAACACTATGGTATGCAGTATTTCTCTGTCCGTGTCTGGAGTGCGCCTGCGGCGTTAATGAATTTCGTATTGTTGGGCTGGCTACTTGGTACTCAAAACTCCAAGGCACCGATGTGGATGGTGATCATTACTAACCTTACTAATATCGCATTGGATGCCTTGTTTGTGATTGGCTTAGGCTGGAAAGTAGAAGGGGCGGCTTTAGCCTCAGTGATCGCAGACTACTCAGGCATGGCATTTGGCTTAGTTTGTGTTTGGAAAACATGGCAAGAGCGACAGTTACCTTCACCTAAGCGTCTCCTTGCAGACACGCAGAATGGGATAGGTCGGTTTATAAAACTTAATCGAGATATCTTTTTACGCTCTTTGTGTTTGCAGGCGGCATTTAGCTTTATGACCTTTCAGGGGGCGAGTTTTGGTGATGATGTGGTGGCTGCGAATGCCGTGCTGATGAGTTTTTTGATGATCATTTCTTATGGCATGGATGGCTTTGCGTATGCTATGGAAGCCATGGTGGGTAAAGCTATTGGGGCGAAAGACAGGCAGCAACTGAGCGCATCGCTTATTGGGACATTCTTTTGGAGCCTGGTTATCTGTTTGGGCTTAACGGCAGTCTTCTCTTTAGCAGGATCGATCCTGATCGCCATGATCACCTCAATAGAAGAGGTACAGCAGCAGGCGGCGATTTATCTGCCATGGCTGGTGGTGATGCCACTTGCTTCGATGTGGTGCTTTCTCTTGGATGGAATTTTTGTCGGAGCGACTAAAGGTAAAGACATGCGCAACAGTATGTTTTTTGCGACCAGCAGCTTCTTTGTTGTCTTTTACTTATTTTCGGGATGGGAAAATCACGCGCTTTGGTTGGCGATGACCAGTTTTATGTTGATGCGCGGCATCGGGCTTGGCGTGATTTTTCTTTATCAATGGCGCAAGGAAACCTTTCTCGCTTGACGGTTACCACAAACAAAAACAGCAGGCGGAGTGCCTGCTGTTTTACGTTTTAGGGGGCTGCTCTCATTAGAACAGTCGGTTCAAACCATTCAATGCTGCCACGCGGTACGCTTCGGCCATGGTTGGGTAGTTGAACGTTGTGTTAACGAAGTACTCGATGGTATTCGCTTCCCCTTTTTGTTCCATGATGGCTTGTCCGATATGGATGATTTCCGCAGCTCGTTGACCAAAACAGTGGATACCAAGGATCTCTTTGGTTTCGCGGTGGAACAAAATCTTCAAACTGCCAATGTCTTTTCCTGCGATCTGAGCACGCGCTAGATGTTTGAAGGAAGATCGACCCACCTCGTAAGGCACTTTCGCTGCAGTCAGTTCTTGCTCTGTTCTACCAACAGAACTGATTTCCGGAATGGTGTAGATGCCGGTTGGGATATCTTCAATCAGATAGTTATCCGCTTGCCCTTTGGTGATTGCTTGCGCCACAAAGCGCCCTTGATCGTAGGCAGCACTTGCCAGGCTAGGGTAACCAATCACATCACCGACCGCGTAAATGTGCTCCACTACAGTTTGATAGTTGCGGTTTACTTTCAATTGTCCGCGCGAGTCCGCTTCCAGACCAACCGCACCAAGGTTGAGTTTATCCGTGTTACCTGTTCGGCCGTTGGCGTACAGCAAGCAATCCGCAAACATCTTTTTGCCGGACTCTAAATGGATAATCACACCGTCTTCTGTACCTTCAATTTTCTCGTAAGTTTCATCATTACGAATCACCACACCGCTGTTCCAGAAGTGGTATGACAGCGCATCAGAGACTTCGTTGTCTAAGAAAGATAACAAACGGTCACGGGTGTTAATCAAGTCAGTTTTCACCCCAAGCCCGCGGAAGATAGACGCATACTCACAGCCAATGACACCTGCACCGTAGATAATGATATGACGAGGGTCATGCTTCAGGCTTAGGATGGAGTCACTGTCGTAAATGCGTTCGTGAAGGAAGTCGACATCATCTGGCTGGTATGGACGAGAGCCTGTCGCAATGACAAATTTATCTGCTGAGTAGACTTCTTCTGTGCCATCACTTTGCATAACCGCGACAGAGTAATCATCGATAAAACGTGCGGTTCCGAAGAGCAGGGTACATTGATTACGATCGTAGAACCCCTGACGCAGGCGCGTTTGTTTGTCGATGACCGACTTCGCATGGCCTAAAATGTCAGAAAATGTTGCATGTAAACTGGTGCTATTGCGGCAGAATAGCGGGTTGCTATTAAATTCGATGATTCGGCTAACCGCATGACGCAGTGCTTTTGATGGTATGGTTCCCCAGTGCGTACAGCCGCCACCAACGCTGCTCTCTTTCTCAATGATGGCTACATTCAGTCCCGCTTTGGTTAATCCCATTGCAGCCCCTTCTCCGCCAGGGCCACTACCAATTACGATCACGTCAAAGTGATTTACATGCGCCATGATGTATTTCCTTGTTATATTTGCTTAACATTGCCTTAGCGCAATTTTAACTCATTTGCTCTATACGTACACGTAATGGCTGCGAGAGAGTGGAAGTGATCACGCAGAAACGACCAAAAGCACGAATTGGTATGTTGGATGTCTATAAATTGCATTGAGAATATTGCATTCAGACGGTTGCCAATAGTAACGTTTGCGCGGTTAACGCTGGCAAAGGCAACATATCTTTCTCCGTAGGGGGTAATTGCGTTATATTGAAGCTCTTGTACCCTACATAAAAAGAGCAAGTTAAGAATGAAATCGATGGGCATCCGCGCGCAACAAAAAGAGAAGACACGTCGATCATTGATCGACGCGGCATTTAGTCAATTAAGTGCGGATCGTAGCTTTTCCAGTCTCAGCTTGCGAGAAGTTGCCCGAGAGGCAGGAATTGCACCTACTTCTTTCTATCGCCACTTTAAAGACATGGATGAACTAGGCTTAACCATGGTCGATGAAGGGGGGTTACTGTTACGTCAGTTGATGCGTCAGGCGCGTCAACGTATCGTAAAAGAAGGAAGTGTGATTCGAACTTCAGTTGAAACATTTATGGAATTCATTGAAAGTAGCCCTAACGTATTTCGTTTGTTACTGCGTGAACGTTCAGGAACTTCTTCTGAATTCCGTACCGCTGTTGCTCGAGAAATTCAGCATTTTGCGGCAGAATTAACTGAGTACTTGATGAGCACCGGCGTGACCAGAGAAGAGGCGTATACTCAAGCAGAGGCGTCGGTTACTTTGGTCTTCAGCTCGGGTGCTGAAGCTTTAGATTTAGATCGCCGTGAGCGCGATGAACTCGCGGAACGATTGATTATGCAATTGCGAATGATAGCCAAAGGGGCTTATTGGTATCGCAAAGAACGTGAACGTAACCGATTAAAAGGCAGGATAGAATAATGTCGAATGGAAATAAATCTGAAAAGAAAACGCTGATTTTAGCGTTGGTTGCAGGTGTGTGTGGTGATGCTTTGTTGTCATGGTTGACGATGAGCGAAGTCTCTTTCTCAATCTTCCCGTTAATCGCTCTTGTACTAGCAGTACAGGCGCTGTACCAAGAATACTTGAGTAACCCGGTATCGGAAGATATCCCACTGGTTGGTCTGGCATGTTTCTTCGTCGGGGCGTTTGGTCACTCTGCGTTTATCAAAGCGCAATACCCAGAAGCAGGTTCAAACTTCTTCGCTATTATGGTTTCTATGATCCTTCTAGTGTGGATCGGTAAGAAGCTTGGCTTTATGGAAAGCAAGAGCAAAACTTCAGCGGAATAACGCCGCAAGGTTAAATAAAAAAGCGAGCTATTGAGCTCGCTTTTTTTATACCTGCTTTACGCTTATTTGCGTTCCAGGAATACACCCGCTTCCATGTGGTGGGTGTATGGGAACTGATCGAACAGAGCAAAACGTGTGACTTTGTGTGTTTCGCTCAAAATGTCCAAGTTTTCTTTCAGAGTGTCAGGGTTACAAGAGATGTACATGATACGCTCGTAACCTTGCACCATTTTACAGGTGTCCACATCCATACCTGAACGTGGCGGGTCCACAAAAATTGTGTTGCAGTTGTAGCTCTTCAAATCCACGCCAGCATCTTGCAAGCGGCGGAACTCACGTTTACCTTCGATCGCCTGAGTAAACTCTTCTGCTGAAAGACGCAGGATTTGTACGTTATCAATCTCATTCGCTGCGATATTGTATTGAGCAGATACCACAGAAGGCTTCGCCAGTTCGGTTGCCAAAACGCGGTCAAAGTTTTGTGCCAATGCCAGCGAGAAGTTACCGTTACCACAGTAAAGCTCTAACAGGTCACCAGTGCTGTCTTGAGTACAGTCTACTGCCCATTCCAGCATCTTCTCTGCTACTTTACCGTTTGGTTGTGTAAAGCTGTTTTCTACTTGTTGGTAAATGTACGACTGACCATTCACATCTAGTTTCTCGATGACATAATCTTGGTCGAGGACGATTTTCATCTTGCGTGCGCGGCCGATGATGTTGAGGTTGAAACCTTCATCATTCAGACGCTGCTTCATTGCTTTCGCGTTTTCAATCCACTCATCATCCAACTGGCGATGGTAAAGCAGAGAAACCAGAATCTCACCGCTCAGTGTAGACAGAAAGTCCACTTGGAATAATTTACGACGCAGAGAGTCGTTGTCTTTCATCGCTTCAATCAGTAGCGGCATCAAATCATTGATAAGACGGCTTGCTGCAGGGAACTGGTCAACGCGGTATTTTTCACGAGTTTCCTGATTGAACATGATGTAGTAAAGGTCTTCACCTTCATGCCAAACACGAAACTCAGCACGCATACGGTAGTGCTGCTCTGGTGATTCAAACACTTCCAGCTCTGGCACGTTGTATGGCGAGAACATATCAGTGAGACGTTCAACTTTTTCCGCCAGTTGTTCTTGGTAGTGTTGTGGGTTTACATCAAGAGTAGCCATGATCTTACCTTTTATGGTGCATTCAATTTAAGAGCGCAGATTTTATTCAATCTCAACAGTATGTCCAGTTTTGTACTTGAATTGATCTAAAGATAGTGTGTACAGGTTAAGTAGAAAGCGCAATTAATCAAAACGTTACAATTTATAGGGGTAATATTGGCTGGACAAATAATCCATAGCTGAATAATATCAGCCTCAAGCTGGTGCTATCTAGCAATCTAGATGGCTGAAATGGGAATCTGGTGGAACTCCAGAACTGACGCGCAGCGGTAAAAGAGAACGAAAGCTTATTAAGACACTGCATTGGTTGATGTGGGAAGTCGAGCGAGTAGGAGGGGTAAAAGCCAGGCTCTTAAGTCCGAATACCTGCCAGCAACTGAGCCACAGCACTGGTCTGCCATTAAATGGCAGGGCTCGGAAGGAATTACGCGATTTAGGACAATATAATGAAAAAATCCGCATTGGCGATCACTCTGGCATCGCTGCTTTCACCTGTCTCTTATCTACAGGCCCAAGAAACCTCCGCTGACGAAACGCTCGTTGTTACCGCTAACCGATTTGAACAAGCTGAAAGCAATACGCTTGCTGATGTGGAAGTTGTGACTCGAGAAGATATCGACCGTATTCAAGCTAAGACTCTACCGGATGTATTGCGTCGACTTACTGGTATTCAGGTTACGCAAAATGGTGGCCGTGGTCAGTTAGCTTCGCTATTTGTGCGTGGCACAAGTTCAGACCAAGTTTTGGTGCTGGTCGATGGTGTACGTTTTGCTCGTGCAGCAAAAGGTGCGGTTGATTTCAACCAGATCCCACTGACTTATGTTCAGCGCATTGAATATGTGCGTGGCGCTCGTGCATCTCTGTACGGTTCTGAAGCGATTGGTGGTGTTATCAATATCATTACCGTGGCTCGCGCGGAAGATGAAAGCACCAAGTTGAGCGCAGGTCTGGGTAGCCTTGATTATCAAGAACTGAGTATCGCATCGGGTATCAAAGTTGGTGACAATGGTCAGTTGAATCTTGCACTGGGAACTGAAAGTGATGACGGCTACAACGTTCGCCCGGTTGCTGGCATCAACGATGGTGATCGTCATGGCTTTGAAACCAAGAATGGTCTGATTGGCTACGTGCATAATTTTGATAAGCAGTGGTCAGCATTTGGTAACTTCCGTGCATACGAGAACGTTTACCAGTACGACAGCAGCTATGGCAGTCGCGCCTACTACGAAGCAGAGAAAGATGATTTCTCGGCAACGATTGGCGGCAAATACCAATCTGACAATCTGATGTCTGAGTTACAAGTGACGGCACAGAAGCAAAAGTCATGGAATTACCAACAGTCGGCAGGTAAGCACTCAGGTACAGAAGACGAGCTAGAACAGCAAAATGTGCAGTGGACCAACAGCTACCTTCTAAACAACAATACAACGTTTGCTGGTGGTATTGATTGGCGTGACGAGTCTTATGTTGATAAGAACGCAAATAAAACGTTCGATCGCACCAATGGCGCGTTATTTGGTATCGCGACCGCAACGATTGATAACGCTATGCTCGAAGGCAGTGCCCGTATCGATGATAACGAAGAGTACGGCAGTGAGTTTACTTACAGTCTGGCTGCGGGTTACCAGTTCGTCCCAGAGTTTGGCGCTAAAGCCTCTTTTGGTACTGCATTTAAAGCGCCGAACCTTTATCAGCAATACGACCCAACTTACGGTGAAAAAGATCTTAAGCCAGAAGAGTCAGATGCATGGGAAATCAGCTTTAGTGGTGATGTTCAGGGCGTTTTCTGGTCACTGACAGGTTACGACTACAAGATCACCAATCTTATCGACTACCATCCGACGACATACAAGTACCTGAATGTTGACGGTGAAACACACATTCAAGGTGTTGAATTAGTTGCCGAGTTTGACACTGGTATTGTACAGCATCAAGTGAGCGCTGATTACAAAGATGCAGAAGATGACAATGGCGATCAGCTGCAACGTCGTGCCAAAGAAATGTACAAGTGGAACGCGATTGTAAACTTTGACAAGGTTGATTGGTCAATTAGCTATCTATACGTAGGTAAGCGCCCAGATGTTGATTACAGCACTTGGCCATCTCAAGACGTATACATGCCTTCTTACTCTCTGGTAGATACAGCAGTTACTTACTACCCTAATGAGTCAACCACGGTTAGTGCTCGTATCGATAACTTGTTTGATGAAGAGTATGAAATGGCGTTGGGTTATCCTGCGGCAGAGCGTGCTTACTACGTAAACATCGGTTACCAATTCTAACCTTAGTTATGAATGAAAGCCGCCTTCGGGCGGTTTTTTCTTTTCAAGAATCGTATGGAGGCATCATGAGTACACCAAAACGCGTCGTGATCAGTTGGTCGAGTGGTAAAGATTCCACTTTGACGTTAGAAAGATTGCAAGAAGACCCAAATTACGAAGTAGTTGGACTCTACACAACTTATGTTGACGACGAAGTTCCCTTTCAAGCAACTCCTCTTGAAGTTGTGCAGATGCAGGCTGACTTACTTGGCCTTCCATTGATCACCATTGAGTTGCCTGCTGTCTTCCCAAGCAATGACATCTACCAATCTACCATTGTCACCGCATTGGCAGAGAGTAAATTAAATATACAAGCTGTCGCTTTTGGTGACATGTTCTGCAATGGTATCGCTGATTATCGACGTAGCTATATAGAATCTGCTGGCTGGGAATGTGTATTCCCTCTATTAGGGGAGAGCAGCAAAGCGCTGGCGATGGAAATCATTGATCGCGGTATTCAAACGATGCTTATCACCACTGATGGAGAAGTCTTGTCATCAGATTGGTGCGGGCGTTGGTATGACAAACCGTTGGTTGATTCGCTACCAAGTCATATTGACCCTTGTGGAGAAAATGGTGAGTTTCATACCTTGGTGACATCTGCCCCTTCATTTCAAGGCCATATAGAACTGGTTAAGCGAGAGGTCGAAACTGGGGAGAGGTTTAGTCATCAAAGATACAGTGCCAAAGCATTGCCAAAACAAATCTAGCCAGTATGATCGCAACGTTTATATTACTTAGGTAAGACTCGTGCGAGTAGCGAATAAGAAAAAGGTTTTGGTGTTTGACTCCGGTGTCGGAGGGCTTTCTGTATTTAAAGAAATCCATCGTCTATTGCCGCAAATGGACTACCTATATCTATTCGACAATCAGGCATACCCATACGGAGAGCTTGAACAAAGCGTTCTCATTTCTCGTGTGAACCAACTGGTATCCGCGCTAGTGGAAGAGTATCAGGTCGATATTGTTGTCATCGCGTGTAACACCGCAAGTACGATAGTGCTCCCGTCACTACGTGCAAAGCTAGCGATTCCTGTTGTTGGAGTTGTCCCTGCTATTAAGCCGGCGTCATTACTTGCTTCTAAAGGCGTGGGACTGATCGCGACGCCAGCCACAGTTACTCGACAATATACCCACAAATTGATTCGTGATTATGCTCAGGGAAAACCAGTAGAGTTATTGGGCTCTACCCGTCTGGTCGATATAGCGGAAGAAAAGCTGCGTGGGAAAGAGGCTTGCATTGAAGAACTAAAAGACATCTTGGAACCTATCCGCAATAAAGTGGATGTCGCTGTATTAGGTTGCACTCACTTTCCACTTCTTAAAGAAGAAATTCACCAGGCACTGGATGGTGAGGTCACATTAGTTGACTCAGGAAAAGCGATAGCACGTCGAGTAAAGACGTTATTAGATAGTGAGCAGTGTAAGGAAACCACAGAGGAGGGGACTAAACGAATTTTTGCCAGTGCACCTCCTTGGCAAGAAGATGCACTGAATGTGTGTCTGGCGAAGCTAGGTTTTACTCCTGTTCAAATTTATCGCCTTCCGGGTGTTTCGGATCGTTAGCGATACGCACTTTAAGTGTACGATCCATATATAGCTTTTCATTTAACTTGGCGATGGCTGGTTCAGCATCTGCAGCAGCCATCACAACAAATCCAAATCCTCTTCTTTTACCAGTACGTTTATCTTTCATTAAGCGCACGGCATAGACTTGTCCATATTCCGCAAATAAATCGCGAACATGACTTTCATTTGCCTTATAAGGCAGGTTTCCCACATACAAGGTTTTGGTTGATGGGTCAGAGTCGGTTGATTGATCAATTGGTGTCTGGCTAGAAAATGAAAACAGAAAAGCAGTAGCGACAACACCGATAAGAAAGCTCAGTACGGGTGAAACGGCGAATTGAGAGAAGATGACTCCCCCAATGACGGCCAACCCGGCACATAAAATCAGATTTTTTTTAGACGTCATTTTGATTACTACACATAGGTGATAAAGAGATTGTTTGCCTATTAACATAATAGACACATGAATCTTACGTATATGGTTGGTGTTTTTCCAACCAATTGCTGTGATATGTCTCAAATGTGACGAAGAAATATGCGAATTTCGCCATTTTGATTAATAACTGACCGCTTAAATCTTTTTTTTAAAAAAAGAGTTGCGCTCTTCAAACATCTCCCTATAATGCCGCCTCACCGACACGGAGTGAGACGAGAGTCACACAGCGAGTTGGAAAGAGAAGAAAAAGAAATTTGAAAAATTTCTTGACTCTCAAACCGGGCAGCGTAAGATACGCACCCCTGACAACGAGACGCGAAAGCGGCAAGTTAAGTCAGAAAAGCTCTTTAACAATATAGACCTATCAATCTGTGTGGGCACTCGTTGATGATAATCCAATTAGATACCTCGGTATCAAATTAGGTTTCAATGATACGAAGTGACCATTGAATCGAAAGATTCAGCACAGTCAATTCAAACATTACTTTATGTAATGTTCAGTATTCATTGAGCCGAACAAAATCTTAAATTGAAGAGTTTGATCATGGCTCAGATTGAACGCTGGCGGCAGGCCTAACACATGCAAGTCGAGCGGAAACGAGTTAACTGAACCTTCGGGGGACGTTAACGGCGTCGAGCGGCGGACGGGTGAGTAATGCCTAGGAAATTGCCCTGATGTGGGGGATAACCATTGGAAACGATGGCTAATACCGCATGATGCCTACGGGCCAAAGAGGGGGACCTTCGGGCCTCTCGCGTCAGGATATGCCTAGGTGGGATTAGCTAGTTGGTGAGGTAAGGGCTCACCAAGGCGACGATCCCTAGCTGGTCTGAGAGGATGATCAGCCACACTGGAACTGAGACACGGTCCAGACTCCTACGGGAGGCAGCAGTGGGGAATATTGCACAATGGGCGCAAGCCTGATGCAGCCATGCCGCGTGTGTGAAGAAGGCCTTCGGGTTGTAAAGCACTTTCAGTCGTGAGGAAGGTAGTGTAGTTAATAGCTGCATTATTTGACGTTAGCGACAGAAGAAGCACCGGCTAACTCCGTGCCAGCAGCCGCGGTAATACGGAGGGTGCGAGCGTTAATCGGAATTACTGGGCGTAAAGCGCATGCAGGTGGTTTGTTAAGTCAGATGTGAAAGCCCGGGGCTCAACCTCGGAATAGCATTTGAAACTGGCAGACTAGAGTACTGTAGAGGGGGGTAGAATTTCAGGTGTAGCGGTGAAATGCGTAGAGATCTGAAGGAATACCGGTGGCGAAGGCGGCCCCCTGGACAGATACTGACACTCAGATGCGAAAGCGTGGGGAGCAAACAGGATTAGATACCCTGGTAGTCCACGCCGTAAACGATGTCTACTTGGAGGTTGTGGCCTTGAGCCGTGGCTTTCGGAGCTAACGCGTTAAGTAGACCGCCTGGGGAGTACGGTCGCAAGATTAAAACTCAAATGAATTGACGGGGGCCCGCACAAGCGGTGGAGCATGTGGTTTAATTCGATGCAACGCGAAGAACCTTACCTACTCTTGACATCCAGAGAACTTTTCAGAGATGAATTGGTGCCTTCGGGAACTCTGAGACAGGTGCTGCATGGCTGTCGTCAGCTCGTGTTGTGAAATGTTGGGTTAAGTCCCGCAACGAGCGCAACCCTTATCCTTGTTTGCCAGCGAGTAATGTCGGGAACTCCAGGGAGACTGCCGGTGATAAACCGGAGGAAGGTGGGGACGACGTCAAGTCATCATGGCCCTTACGAGTAGGGCTACACACGTGCTACAATGGCGCATACAGAGGGCGGCCAACTTGCGAAAGTGAGCGAATCCCAAAAAGTGCGTCGTAGTCCGGATTGGAGTCTGCAACTCGACTCCATGAAGTCGGAATCGCTAGTAATCGTGGATCAGAATGCCACGGTGAATACGTTCCCGGGCCTTGTACACACCGCCCGTCACACCATGGGAGTGGGCTGCAAAAGAAGTAGGTAGTTTAACCTTCGGGGGGACGCTTACCACTTTGTGGTTCATGACTGGGGTGAAGTCGTAACAAGGTAGCGCTAGGGGAACCTGGCGCTGGATCACCTCCTTATACGATGATTATTCACGATGAGTGTCCACACAGATTGATATGGTTTATGAAGTTTAAGAGATAGAACATCCCCCAAGATGTTCAACTTAGTGTCCCGTTCGTCTAGAGGCCTAGGACACCGCCCTTTCACGGCGGTAACAGGGGTTCGACTCCCCTACGGGATACCATCTTTAAGCGCATTAGCGATAGTGCTTTTAAAAATGGTTACTTCATTAGAAGTGATTAGCTCTTTAACAATTTGGAAAGCTGACAAAGTAATCTTTAAGATTACTTGTAAAGTTCTCAAAGTATTCATGTAATTGAATACAACTAAAAACACATTCAAGTGTTCTTGGAATTTGAGTCCGGCAAAATCGAATGTCTCTCGCTCATTCAAATAATGAGAGACAACTTTGGTTGTTTAACATCAATTCGAAACTCCTTCGGGTTGTATGGTTAAGTGACTAAGCGTACACGGTGGATGCCTTGGCAGTCAGAGGCGATGAAGGACGTATTAACTTGCGATAAGCCCAGATTAGGCAGTAAAAGCCACTTGAGTCTGGGATTTCCGAATGGGGAAACCCACTTACATAAGTAAGTATCCTGTTGTGAATACATAGCAGCAGGAGGCGAACCGGGGGAACTGAAACATCTAAGTACCCCGAGGAAAAGAAATCAACCGAGATTCCGAAAGTAGCGGCGAGCGAAATTGGACTAGCCCTTAAGCTTTATAAGCGTTAGGTGAACAAGCTGGAAAGCTTGGCGATACAGGGTGATAGCCCCGTAACTGACGACGCATATTCAGTGAAATCGAGTAGGGCGGGACACGTGATATCCTGTCTGAATATGGGGGGACCATCCTCCAAGGCTAAATACTACTGACTGACCGATAGTGAACCAGTACCGTGAGGGAAAGGCGAAAAGAACCCCTGTGAGGGGAGTGAAATAGAACCTGAAACCGTGTACGTACAAGCAGTAGGAGCAGGCTTTGTCCTGTGACTGCGTACCTTTTGTATAATGGGTCAGCGACTTATATTCAGTGGCAAGGTTAACCATCTAGGGGAGCCGTAGGGAAACCGAGTCTTAACTGGGCGTTCAGTCTCTGGATATAGACCCGAAACCAGGTGATCTAGCCATGGGCAGGTTGAAGGTTGAGTAACATCAACTGGAGGACCGAACCGACTAATGTTGAAAAATTAGCGGATGACTTGTGGCTAGGGGTGAAAGGCCAATCAAACCTGGAGATAGCTGGTTCTCCCCGAAAGCTATTTAGGTAGCGCCTCGGACGAATACTACTGGGGGTAGAGCACTGTTAAGGCTAGGGGGTCATCCCGACTTACCAACCCTTTGCAAACTCCGAATACCAGTAAGTACTATCCGGGAGACACACGGCGGGTGCTAACGTCCGTCGTGGAGAGGGAAACAACCCAGACCGCCAGCTAAGGTCCCAAATTACTACTAAGTGGGAAACGATGTGGGAAGGCTCAGACAGCCAGGATGTTGGCTTAGAAGCAGCCATCATTTAAAGAAAGCGTAATAGCTCACTGGTCGAGTCGGCCTGCGCGGAAGATGTAACGGGGCTAAGTAGTAAACCGAAGCTGCGGCAATACTCTTTGAGTATTGGGTAGGGGAGCGTTCTGTAAGCGGTTGAAGGTGTGTGGTAACGCATGCTGGACGTATCAGAAGTGCGAATGCTGACATGAGTAACGATAAAGGGGGTGAAAAACCTCCTCGCCGGAAGACCAAGGGTTCCTGTCCAACGTTAATCGGGGCAGGGTAAGTCGACCCCTAAGGCGAGGCCGAAAGGCGTAGTCGATGGGAAACGGGTTAATATTCCCGTACTTCTTACAATTGCGATGGGGGGACGGAGAAGGCTAGGTGGGCCTGGCGACGGTTGTCCAGGTTCAAGTGCGTAGGCTTGAGAGTTAGGTAAATCCGGCTCTCTCTAAGGCTGAGACACGATGTCGAGCACCTACGGGTGTGAAGTCATTGATGCCATGCTTCCAGGAAAAGCCTCTAAGCTTCAGATTGTAAGGAATCGTACCCCAAACCGACACAGGTGGTCGGGTAGAGAATACCAAGGCGCTTGAGAGAACTCGGGTGAAGGAACTAGGCAAAATGGTACCGTAACTTCGGGAGAAGGTACGCTCTCGACGGTGAAGTCCCTTGCGGATGGAGCTATTGAGAGTCGCAGATACCAGGTGGCTGCAACTGTTTATTAAAAACACAGCACTGTGCAAAATCGTAAGATGACGTATACGGTGTGACGCCTGCCCGGTGCCGGAAGGTTAATTGATGGGGTTAGACTTCGGTCGAAGCTCTTGATCGAAGCCCCGGTAAACGGCGGCCGTAACTATAACGGTCCTAAGGTAGCGAAATTCCTTGTCGGGTAAGTTCCGACCTGCACGAATGGCGTAATGATGGCCACGCTGTCTCCACCCGAGACTCAGTGAAATTGAAATCGCTGTGAAGATGCAGTGTACCCGCGGCTAGACGGAAAGACCCCGTGAACCTTTACTACAGCTTGGCACTGAACATTGACCCTACATGTGTAGGATAGGTGGGAGGCTTTGAAACGAGTACGCCAGTATTCGTGGAGCCGTCCTTGAAATACCACCCTTGTAGTGTTGATGTTCTAACGTTGACCCCTTATCGGGGTTGCGGACAGTGCCTGGTGGGTAGTTTGACTGGGGCGGTCTCCTCCCAAAGCGTAACGGAGGAGCACGAAGGTGGGCTAATCACGGTTGGACATCGTGAGGTTAGTGCAATGGCATAAGCCCGCTTGACTGCGAGAATGACAATTCGAGCAGGTGCGAAAGCAGGTCATAGTGATCCGGTGGTTCTGAATGGAAGGGCCATCGCTCAACGGATAAAAGGTACTCCGGGGATAACAGGCTGATACCGCCCAAGAGTTCATATCGACGGCGGTGTTTGGCACCTCGATGTCGGCTCATCACATCCTGGGGCTGAAGTCGGTCCCAAGGGTATGGCTGTTCGCCATTTAAAGTGGTACGCGAGCTGGGTTTAGAACGTCGTGAGACAGTTCGGTCCCTATCTGCCGTGGGCGTTGGAGAATTGAAAGGGGCTGCTCCTAGTACGAGAGGACCGGAGTGGACGAACCTCTGGTGTTCGGGTTGTGTCGCCAGACGCATTGCCCGGTAGCTAAGTTCGGGATCGATAACCGCTGAAAGCATCTAAGCGGGAAGCGAGCCTTGAGATGAGTTCTCCCTGATACTTTAAGTATCCTAAAGGGTTGTCGTAGACTACGACGTTGATAGGCAGGGTGTGTAAGCGTTGTGAGGCGTTGAGCTAACCTGTACTAATTGCCCGTGAGGCTTAACCATACAACACCCAAGGGGTTTTGATGGACTCAATGTAAGAACGTTGAATGTGTAAAAACGAGAATTAAAAACAGCTTTCCAGATTAAAGAATTTGCTTGGCGACCATAGCGTTTTGGACCCACCTGACTTCCATTCCGAACTCAGAAGTGAAACAAAATAGCGCCGATGGTAGTGTGGGGTTTCCCCATGTGAGAGTAGGACATCGCCAGGCTTTTATTTTGCACTTGCTTAATATTTAAGCAAGTCACCATAGGGTTCTAAAGTTTTTTAGAATTTTATGTTGACTTTCAAAGTGGAAAGCGTATTATACGCACCTCGCTTAAGTGCTAAGGCACTGAAAGCCAAGCTCTTTAACAATATAGACCTATCAATCTGTGTGGGCACTCGTTGATGATAATCCAATTAGAAACTTCGGTTTCAAATTAGGTTTCAATGATACGAAGTGACCATTGAATCTTCGGATTCAGCACAGTCAATTCAAACATTACTTTATGTAATGTTCAGTATTCATTGAGCCGAACAAAATCTTAAATTGAAGAGTTTGATCATGGCTCAGATTGAACGCTGGCGGCAGGCCTAACACATGCAAGTCGAGCGGAAACGAGTTAACTGAACCTTCGGGGGACGTTAACGGCGTCGAGCGGCGGACGGGTGAGTAATGCCTAGGAAATTGCCCTGATGTGGGGGATAACCATTGGAAACGATGGCTAATACCGCATGATGCCTACGGGCCAAAGAGGGGGACCTTCGGGCCTCTCGCGTCAGGATATGCCTAGGTGGGATTAGCTAGTTGGTGAGGTAAGGGCTCACCAAGGCGACGATCCCTAGCTGGTCTGAGAGGATGATCAGCCACACTGGAACTGAGACACGGTCCAGACTCCTACGGGAGGCAGCAGTGGGGAATATTGCACAATGGGCGCAAGCCTGATGCAGCCATGCCGCGTGTGTGAAGAAGGCCTTCGGGTTGTAAAGCACTTTCAGTCGTGAGGAAGGTAGTGTAGTTAATAGCTGCATTATTTGACGTTAGCGACAGAAGAAGCACCGGCTAACTCCGTGCCAGCAGCCGCGGTAATACGGAGGGTGCGAGCGTTAATCGGAATTACTGGGCGTAAAGCGCATGCAGGTGGTTTGTTAAGTCAGATGTGAAAGCCCGGGGCTCAACCTCGGAATAGCATTTGAAACTGGCAGACTAGAGTACTGTAGAGGGGGGTAGAATTTCAGGTGTAGCGGTGAAATGCGTAGAGATCTGAAGGAATACCGGTGGCGAAGGCGGCCCCCTGGACAGATACTGACACTCAGATGCGAAAGCGTGGGGAGCAAACAGGATTAGATACCCTGGTAGTCCACGCCGTAAACGATGTCTACTTGGAGGTTGTGGCCTTGAGCCGTGGCTTTCGGAGCTAACGCGTTAAGTAGACCGCCTGGGGAGTACGGTCGCAAGATTAAAACTCAAATGAATTGACGGGGGCCCGCACAAGCGGTGGAGCATGTGGTTTAATTCGATGCAACGCGAAGAACCTTACCTACTCTTGACATCCAGAGAACTTTTCAGAGATGAATTGGTGCCTTCGGGAACTCTGAGACAGGTGCTGCATGGCTGTCGTCAGCTCGTGTTGTGAAATGTTGGGTTAAGTCCCGCAACGAGCGCAACCCTTATCCTTGTTTGCCAGCGAGTAATGTCGGGAACTCCAGGGAGACTGCCGGTGATAAACCGGAGGAAGGTGGGGACGACGTCAAGTCATCATGGCCCTTACGAGTAGGGCTACACACGTGCTACAATGGCGCATACAGAGGGCGGCCAACTTGCGAAAGTGAGCGAATCCCAAAAAGTGCGTCGTAGTCCGGATTGGAGTCTGCAACTCGACTCCATGAAGTCGGAATCGCTAGTAATCGTGGATCAGAATGCCACGGTGAATACGTTCCCGGGCCTTGTACACACCGCCCGTCACACCATGGGAGTGGGCTGCAAAAGAAGTAGGTAGTTTAACCTTCGGGGGGACGCTTACCACTTTGTGGTTCATGACTGGGGTGAAGTCGTAACAAGGTAGCGCTAGGGGAACCTGGCGCTGGATCACCTCCTTATACGATGATTACTCACGATGAGTGTCCACACAGATTGATATGGTTTATGAAGTTTAAGAGATAGAACATCCCCCAAGATGTTCAACTTAGTGTCCCGTTCGTCTAGAGGCCTAGGACACCGCCCTTTCACGGCGGTAACAGGGGTTCGACTCCCCTACGGGATACCATTGGGTCGTTAGCTCAGTTGGTAGAGCAGTTGACTTTTAATCAATTGGTCGCAGGTTCGAATCCTGCACGACCCACCATTCTTCTCCACGAAGAATTAAAACTTATGTGGGCGATTAGCTCAGTTGGGAGAGCACCTGCCTTACAAGCAGGGGGTCACTGGTTCGAGCCCGGTATCGCCCACCATTCTCTAAGCATTTTTGGAATAAAACGTCCAAACCAGAGCAAGCAATTGATACTGGTTGGCATTTTTGACTCTGAAAGTCTTTAGAAAATGTACTTCCTTGTGAAGAAACATAGCTCTTTAACAATTTGGAAAGCTGACAAATCAAACTTTTTAAGTTTGATTGTAAAGTTCTCAAAGTATTCCTAATGGAATACAACTAAAAACACATTCAAGTGTTCTTGGCTTTTTGTTTTCACTTTTTATAAAAAGTAAAATAAAAAGATATTTGAGTCCGGCAAAATCGAAAGCTGTCTCGCTCATTCAAACAATGAGACAGCAACTTTGGTTGTTTAACATCAATTCGAAACTCCTTCGGGTTGTATGGTTAAGTGACTAAGCGTACACGGTGGATGCCTTGGCAGTCAGAGGCGATGAAGGACGTATTAACTTGCGATAAGCCCAGATTAGGCAGTAAAAGCCACTTGAGTCTGGGATTTCCGAATGGGGAAACCCACTTACATAAGTAAGTATCCTGTTGTGAATACATAGCAACAGGAGGCGAACCGGGGGAACTGAAACATCTAAGTACCCCGAGGAAAAGAAATCAACCGAGATTCCGAAAGTAGCGGCGAGCGAAATTGGACTAGCCCTTAAGCTTTACACACGTTAGACGAACGGTCTGGAAAGGCCGACGATACAGGGTGATAGTCCCGTAGTTGACGATGTGTGTTCAGTGAAATCGAGTAGGGCGGGACACGTGATATCCTGTCTGAATATGGGGGGACCATCCTCCAAGGCTAAATACTACTGACTGACCGATAGTGAACCAGTACCGTGAGGGAAAGGCGAAAAGAACCCCTGTGAGGGGAGTGAAATAGAACCTGAAACCGTGTACGTACAAGCAGTAGGAGCAGGCTTTGTCCTGTGACTGCGTACCTTTTGTATAATGGGTCAGCGACTTATATTCAGTGGCAAGGTTAACCATCTAGGGGAGCCGTAGGGAAACCGAGTCTTAACTGGGCGTTCAGTCTCTGGATATAGACCCGAAACCAGGTGATCTAGCCATGGGCAGGTTGAAGGTTGAGTAACATCAACTGGAGGACCGAACCGACTAATGTTGAAAAATTAGCGGATGACTTGTGGCTAGGGGTGAAAGGCCAATCAAACCTGGAGATAGCTGGTTCTCCCCGAAAGCTATTTAGGTAGCGCCTCGGACGAATACTACTGGGGGTAGAGCACTGTTAAGGCTAGGGGGTCATCCCGACTTACCAACCCTTTGCAAACTCCGAATACCAGTAAGTACTATCCGGGAGACACACGGCGGGTGCTAACGTCCGTCGTGGAGAGGGAAACAACCCAGACCGCCAGCTAAGGTCCCAAATTACTACTAAGTGGGAAACGATGTGGGAAGGCTCAGACAGCCAGGATGTTGGCTTAGAAGCAGCCATCATTTAAAGAAAGCGTAATAGCTCACTGGTCGAGTCGGCCTGCGCGGAAGATGTAACGGGGCTAAGTAGTAAACCGAAGCTGCGGCAATACTCTTTGAGTATTGGGTAGGGGAGCGTTCTGTAAGCGGTTGAAGGTGTGTGGTAACGCATGCTGGACGTATCAGAAGTGCGAATGCTGACATGAGTAACGATAAAGGGGGTGAAAAACCTCCTCGCCGGAAGACCAAGGGTTCCTGTCCAACGTTAATCGGGGCAGGGTAAGTCGACCCCTAAGGCGAGGCCGAAAGGCGTAGTCGATGGGAAACGGGTTAATATTCCCGTACTTCTTACAATTGCGATGGGGGGACGGAGAAGGCTAGGTGGGCCTGGCGACGGTTGTCCAGGTTCAAGTGCGTAGGCTTGAGAGTTAGGTAAATCCGGCTCTCTCTAAGGCTGAGACACGACGTCGAGCACCTACGGGTGTGAAGTCATTGATGCCATGCTTCCAGGAAAAGCCTCTAAGCTTCAGATTGTAAGGAATCGTACCCCAAACCGACACAGGTGGTCGGGTAGAGAATACCAAGGCGCTTGAGAGAACTCGGGTGAAGGAACTAGGCAAAATGGTACCGTAACTTCGGGAGAAGGTACGCTCTCGACGGTGAAGTCCCTTGCGGATGGAGCTATTGAGAGTCGCAGATACCAGGTGGCTGCAACTGTTTATTAAAAACACAGCACTGTGCAAAATCGTAAGATGACGTATACGGTGTGACGCCTGCCCGGTGCCGGAAGGTTAATTGATGGGGTTAGACTTCGGTCGAAGCTCTTGATCGAAGCCCCGGTAAACGGCGGCCGTAACTATAACGGTCCTAAGGTAGCGAAATTCCTTGTCGGGTAAGTTCCGACCTGCACGAATGGCGTAATGATGGCCACGCTGTCTCCACCCGAGACTCAGTGAAATTGAAATCGCTGTGAAGATGCAGTGTACCCGCGGCTAGACGGAAAGACCCCGTGAACCTTTACTACAGCTTGGCACTGAACATTGACCCTACATGTGTAGGATAGGTGGGAGGCTTTGAAACGAGTACGCCAGTATTCGTGGAGCCGTCCTTGAAATACCACCCTTGTAGTGTTGATGTTCTAACGTTGACCCCTTATCGGGGTTGCGGACAGTGCCTGGTGGGTAGTTTGACTGGGGCGGTCTCCTCCCAAAGCGTAACGGAGGAGCACGAAGGTGGGCTAATCACGGTTGGACATCGTGAGGTTAGTGCAATGGCATAAGCCCGCTTGACTGCGAGAATGACAATTCGAGCAGGTGCGAAAGCAGGTCATAGTGATCCGGTGGTTCTGAATGGAAGGGCCATCGCTCAACGGATAAAAGGTACTCCGGGGATAACAGGCTGATACCGCCCAAGAGTTCATATCGACGGCGGTGTTTGGCACCTCGATGTCGGCTCATCACATCCTGGGGCTGAAGTCGGTCCCAAGGGTATGGCTGTTCGCCATTTAAAGTGGTACGCGAGCTGGGTTTAGAACGTCGTGAGACAGTTCGGTCCCTATCTGCCGTGGGCGTTGGAGAATTGAAAGGGGCTGCTCCTAGTACGAGAGGACCGGAGTGGACGAACCTCTGGTGTTCGGGTTGTGTCGCCAGACGCATTGCCCGGTAGCTAAGTTCGGGATCGATAACCGCTGAAAGCATCTAAGCGGGAAGCGAGCCTTGAGATGAGTTCTCCCTGATACTTTAAGTATCCTAAAGGGTTGTCGTAGACTACGACGTTGATAGGCAGGGTGTGTAAGCGTTGTGAGGCGTTGAGCTAACCTGTACTAATTGCCCGTGAGGCTTAACCATACAACACCCAAGGGGTTTTGATGGACTCAATGTAAGAACGTTGAATGTGTAATAACGAGAATTAAAAAACAGCTTTCCAAGTTTTCTCTAGAAATAGAGAGTAAGAATTTGCTTGGCGACCATAGCGTTTTGGACCCACCTGACTTCCATTCCGAACTCAGAAGTGAAACGAAATAGCGCCGATGGTAGTGTGGGGTTTCCCCATGTGAGAGTAGGACATCGCCAGGCTTTAAATTTTGGATGTTCGCTTTAAAGCGGATGATACCACTGCGGAGTGGTAGTTCAGTTGGTTAGAATACCGGCCTGTCACGCCGGGGGTCGCGGGTTCGAGTCCCGTCCACTCCGCCACTTATTAGAAAGCCTAGTCGAAAGACTAGGCTTTTGTCGTTTATGGCACATAACTCCCTTTTAGGGAAATCGAGTCAGGCTTATGTGCGAATCCAGTTGTACGCATGCCCAGCTATTTGACCGTTTAAGAAACCTCGCTAAAACAAACAGGCTTCTTTCTAACGTTCTAGATTACCTCCCCGTCTATCATGCTATAGGCAGCTGTTTTACTTCTTCGCATATTTACTAATGTGAATAATCGTGAATTCTCCAACTTGTATGTCATTAGCTGTAAGAAGTCACACGTCAGTTCTTAAGCTTTGAACCATTAGGAGAAGAGACTGCCTAGATTCGAATTCATGTATAGCTCTTCGCTTCAAGTAATAAGCCGCCAAAAAACTATTAGCAATGCATTAGAAATAAAAACGCCCAACAGTTGTTGGGCGTTGATCGATTATGTTTGAAGCCGCTAGATTACAGAATGCGTTTTAATACTCCATCGGCTTTCAAGCGAGTAATTTTTCTTACCAGCTTTTGTACACCGAACGGATAATCTTCGACTTTTTCTAGCTGTCTGTAAGTGCAGATTAAGTGGGTGTGCTCTAGGATTCGTGAAACTTCTTCCTCGAACTTATTGGTGAGCTGAGCGTAGTTATCTTGAATCAATAAGCCATTCTCTAGGTCAAGTGACCACGCTCGCGGATTCAAGTTATTACCTGTCAGTAGCATGTATCGTTTATCGACCCAAATACCTTTTAGGTGGAAGCTGTTATTGTCGTGCTTCCATAAGTGAATCGATAGTTTTCGTGCTGCTATGTTGGCTTCATTTGCTTTAGCAAAGCGACGCAGGTTCACTTCATAAAGATAAGGTAAACCACCAATGGTTTTAAAGTCTTCTTCAGGAGAGATATAGAAATCATTGGCTATCTTATCGCCGACCACGATGGTGACTTTAACACCACGCTTCATAGCACGTTTCACTTCACGGTGAATCGCTTTAGGAAAGTTGAAGTACGGAGTACAGATGAAGATTTCATTTTGAGCCGCCGCGAGTAACTTTACTATCTGTTGATTTAATATATTACGTCGTTTACCTAAACCAACCAGTGGCGTGACTTTTACGTCTTCTTCGGTTTCTGCCTGACTTTCAAACTGGTAACTTGCTTGAGATAGTGAAGCGCGTAATTGGCGAATAGCCGATTTGATTTCTTTTGTTTCTGGCTTGTATTGGTTAGCAAGGTCATTAACTGCAGGATGAGCGATCATCTCATTCTGAATAAATTGCGCCATTGAGTCTGCGAGAGATTCATTGCGAATGACATGGTAGCGATCAAAGCGATAACGGCCATGATAGTTCAGATAGACATTATTTAAGCTTGCTCCGCTGTAAATAACAGTGTCATCGACAATGAAGCCTTTCAAATGCAGAACACCAAAGACTTCTCGACCACGTACGGGAATGCCATATACAGGAATTCGGTGTTGGTACTTTTGCGCGAATGCCTTATACAGAGCTGAGTTACCTTCAGAGGTTTCTGCACCAATCAAACCGCGTTGTGCTCGGTGCCAATCTACACAGATATTGATGTCCAGCCCTGGATTACGTTGCTTCGCCTCGTAAAGTGCTGTGAGTATTTCACGTCCAGCCTCGTCATCTTCCAGATATAGAGCGACTAGGGAAATTCGTGACGTTGCTTTGCTTATCGCATCCAGAAGGCGAGTCCTGAATTCTTGTGCAGAATACAGAACGTCAAAGTCCTCAGGATTTACTGCGAGGCTTGGCAACTGTTCGAATGGATTCCTACTTACTATCATATCGGTGTGAGTACCTTTATTTAGTGCAATATTGCGAACCTGATATTTTATCAAAGATATGATTTATCTGGCTACAAAAGCACGCGGTTTGAAGTCTAGGATGGGATGAATTGCATTGGAATGAGATCTTTACCGCTATCAACGTAGCGCTGAAAGGCCATTTTCAATGA
Source organism: Vibrio natriegens NBRC 15636 = ATCC 14048 = DSM 759 (assembly GCF_035621455.1). Taxonomy (NCBI): domain Bacteria; kingdom Pseudomonadati; phylum Pseudomonadota; class Gammaproteobacteria; order Vibrionales; family Vibrionaceae; genus Vibrio; species Vibrio natriegens. The sequence goes on along the minus strand of NZ_CP141822.1, from coordinate 3,010,369 downwards.
GTTTGGGAGTTTTGAGCTATCGATGGTCTTAAAACCATGTTGAGAGTAATAAGTCTCTAAGTGCATAAACGCAAAGCAATAATCACCATCGGAGAAAACTTTGTTTTTGCAGTGAGTCAGTAATGCATTCCCCACACCGGTTCCCCTATATTCAGGAACAACAAGCATCCCAGTTAATAATCGATAGTTTTCCACGCTCTTCATACGCAGTAGAGCTACGATAGATCCTTCATGACTTGCCGTGATGATCAATTCATCTCTTTTCGCTCGCCCTGAGGGATAGTGTGCTTTATACAACCTCTTAATGAGAGGAAGCTTGATGGGATTTAACACTTCTATGATTAATGAGTTAGGTATTGTCACTGCGGTTAAAAGAGTTCTAAGGTAGAATGTTGACAGTTTAAGAGAATCTTATCTGGCGTTGCAAACCACTATGCAAATTAAAACAAATGCGAGCCTTAAGGCTTATCACACTTTTGGTATCGAACAGACATGTTCGTATTTAGCCGTCGTTGAGTCTGTTGACGATGTTATTCAACTTTTTCAGGAACCTGCTTTCAAAAGCTTACCTAAGCTGTTCCTGGGCAAAGGAAGTAATGTGCTGTTCACTGAGCATTACGAAGGTCTGGTTATCGTCAATAGACTGCTTGGCAAAGTAGTAGAAGAGACTGACGAGCATTACTTGCTACATATCGAAGGTGGTGAAGATTGGCCTGAATTAGTTTCCTGGTGTGTTGAGCGAGGCTTAGGTGGCATAGAAAACCTAGCGCTCATCCCTGGTTGTGCAGGCTCTGCGCCCATCCAAAACATTGGTGCTTACGGATTAGAATTGAAAGATGTTTGTGACTACGTGGATATCTTAGATCTCACAACATTTGAATCGCGACGCATGAACGCAGATGAGTGCGAATTTGGTTATCGTGACTCTATCTTTAAGCATGCTTTTTATGGTGAATGTTTTATTTCTGCTGTTGGACTTAAGCTGAACAAAGAATGGAAACCGATCAACCAATATGGTCCCTTGCAAAGTATTCCTACTGAAAAGTTAAGTCCAGCATCCATATTTGAACGTGTTTGCCAGGTTCGCCAAGAAAAATTGCCTGATCCTGCGAAAGTGGGTAATGCAGGCAGCTTTTTTAAGAACCCTGTGATCTCTCAAGATCATTATGATCAACTGGTTGAGGCGCATCATGACCTGGTGGCATACCCTGCAGAAAATGGAATGAAAGTGGCTGCGGGTTGGCTCATTGATCAATGTGGTCTTAAAGGGATCTCTGTTAATGGCGCGCAAGTTAACCCTTTGCAAGCATTAGTGCTAACTAACGTGGACAACTGCAGTGCGCAAGATGTATTGGCTCTGGCATCTCTCGTTAAGCAGACGGTATGGAATAAATACCAGATAGAGCTCGAGCATGAAGTTCGGTTTATCAATCGTGGTGGTGAAACCAATCTTGCTGAGATAGAGGCTGCGCAATGAGAAAAGAGCATGCAACAAAACTGCATATCCTGAAAACACTCAGTGATGGCGAGTTCCATTCAGGTGAAGCCCTAGGTCATGACCTTGGTATCTCAAGAGCCGCCATTGCTAAGCATATTAAAGGTCTGAGTGAATGGGGTGTGGATATATACCGTATTCAAGGACGTGGTTATCAATTGGCTCATCCCATGCAATTGTTAGACGAGACGAGACTCACGGATAGCTCCGAGCCAAAACTGGAGTTAATCCCAGTGATTGATTCCACCAACCAGTACTTGTTAGAGCGGGTGAATGAATCCGAAAAAGGCCGTGTTTGTGTCGCTGAGTACCAAGCTAGCGGTCGTGGCCGTCGTGGTCGCCAATGGGTTTCTCCGTTTGGCTCCAACTTATATTTGTCTATGTACTGGCGTCTTGATGCGGGGATGGCCGCAGCAATGGGCTTGAGTCTCGTTATTGGTATCGCTGCGGTTGAAGCATTAGAGGAAATGGGCATCCAGGGCGTTAAGCTCAAGTGGCCAAACGATCTCTATTATCAAGATAAAAAGCTCGCGGGCATTCTGGTAGAAATGTCAGGCCAAGCCGGTGGTGCAGCTAATCTCGTAATAGGAATGGGTCTAAACATTGGTATGCCAGATAAACAGCCTGATATTGACCAGCCCTGGACGACGTTAAATCAAGTGTGTGCTGATCTCCGCTTAGACAGAACTCAGCTTGCTTTGACGCTAATTGAGCATTGGAAGACGATACTGGTCGATTACGAAATGATGGGACTGGCAGGCTTTGTTGATCGCTGGAATCGTCTGGATAACTTCATTGGACGCCCGGTCAAACTCTTAATGGGAGCCAGAGAAGTGAAGGGGATTGTTCAAGGTATCGATCAGCAAGGTGGTGTGGTACTTGAGACTGACAATGGATTAGAAACCTACATTGGTGGAGAGATTTCTTTGAGAAAAGGGGATTGAGTTATCCCCTTACTTTCGTAGAGATACTTTGTCTACGAGGTGATTAACCCCTTTATGTAAGATCAAATGGGCTCTTTCTCGGGTAGGAAGAATATTATGCTCTAAGTTGAGCCCATTAATACTCTGCCAGATCTCTTTTGCCTTATTTTTCGCTTCTTCAGTCGACAGCTGAGTATAGTGACTAAAATAAGACCCTGGTTTGGTAAAAGCCCCTCGGCGGAACTTCAAAAATCTTTCCACATACCATTGTTCAATGGTGTCAGATTCCGCATCGACGTAAATAGAGAAATCCAAAAAGTCTGAAACAAACACTCTATGAGGATCGTGGGGATAATCCATACCGCTCTGTAATACGTTTAACCCTTCAATGATCAGAACATCAGGCCTGTCGACTTTCTTGAGTTCGTCGGTAATGTCATAAGTAATATGCGAGTAGACAGGAACTTCAAGATCCGGCTTCCCGGCTTTTACATCAGACATAAACTCAACTAAGCGTTTGATGTCGTAAGACTCAGGGAAACCCTTGCGATGCATGATGCCTTTTTCTTCCAAGACTTTCTTGGGATACAAAAAGCCATCCGTCGTAACCAAAGATACTTTAGGATGATTTTCCCAGCGGGAAAGCAGCGCTTTTAGAATACGAGCTGTTGTGCTTTTGCCTACCGCTACACTCCCGGCGATTCCAATCACAAAGGGAGGGGCATGTTCTTCAGTATTCAAAAACTGTTGAAGAACCGTATTACGACTCTGGCGAGCCTGTACATACAAATTTAATAGGCGAGACAATGGCAGGTAGATTTCTACTGCCTCCTCCATGGTAAGATTTTCATTTATGCCCTGAAGTGCAGTTAAGTCTTCTTCAGAAAGTGTCATTGGCACAGAGTTTCTTAAATCTGCCCAGTTGGCACGGTCAAATGACAAAAATGGACTCATGGGGCTCTTTCATCCTTGGTTTCATTGAGAGCATGAACATACATCAAGCGCACTTTAAAGCAAGCGACAGAGGTCGAAGTTTGCTTTAAAAAAGCGAAGTTTGTACGTTTTTGCAGCAAACGAATGCAAAAAATCGAAATTTATGATTTTTTTTTAAATTCCTATTGCAACCTAGAAAATCATTCAATAGAATGCGCACCACTTATGCCGACTTAGCTCAGTAGGTAGAGCAACTGACTTGTAATCAGTAGGTCACCAGTTCGATTCCGGTAGTCGGCACCATTCTCTCCTGTTTCTTAAAGAAACAACGAGTAGTGAGAATGGCTAGAAATTTTGGAGGGGTTCCCGAGTGGCCAAAGGGAGCAGACTGTAAATCTGCCGGCACTGCCTTCGATGGTTCGAATCCGTCCCCCTCCACCATATTCTTTAGGAAATAGCTCTCAGAGTTACGTGTTGCGGGCATCGTATAATGGCTATTACCTCAGCCTTCCAAGCTGATGATGCGGGTTCGATTCCCGCTGCCCGCTCCACTCTAATTTGAGTGCTGATATAGCTCAGGTGGTAGAGCGCATCCTTGGTAAGGATGAGGTCGGCAGTTCGAGTCTGCCTATCAGCACCAGCTCTAAAGTTTATTTCCTTTTGATATTAGATTTACCAATAATCTTTTTTTTGGTTGCGTGGTCAAACTGGGCCACCAAAATCCGTACCTAGAGGGACCACTCATGTCTAAAGCAAAATTTGAACGTGTAAAACCGCACGTAAACGTTGGTACTATCGGCCACGTTGACCACGGTAAAACAACTCTAACTGCAGCTATCTGTACTACTCTTGCTAAAGTTTACGGCGGTGAAGCGAAAGACTTCGCATCTATCGATAACGCTCCAGAAGAGCGTGAGCGCGGTATCACAATCTCTACTTCTCACGTAGAGTACGACACTCCAACTCGTCACTACGCACACGTAGACTGCCCAGGACACGCTGACTATGTTAAAAACATGATCACTGGTGCTGCGCAAATGGACGGTGGTATCCTAGTTGTTGCTGCAACAGATGGCCCAATGCCTCAAACTCGTGAGCACATCCTACTAGGCCGTCAGGTTGGTATCCCATACATCATCGTATTCATGAACAAATGTGACATGGTTGACGATGAAGAGCTACTAGAACTAGTAGAAATGGAAGTTCGTGAGCTTCTATCTGAGTACGATTTCCCAGGTGATGACCTACCAGTTATCCAAGGTTCTGCACTAGGCGCACTAAACGGCGAAGAGCAGTGGGAAGCGAAAATCGTTGAACTAGCAGAAGCGCTAGATTCATACATCCCAGAACCAGAGCGTGCAGTAGACCTACCGTTCCTAATGCCAATCGAAGACGTATTCTCGATCCAAGGCCGTGGTACTGTAGTAACTGGTCGTATCGAACGTGGTATCCTAAACGTAGGTGACGAAGTTGCTATCGTTGGTATCAAAGACACCATCACTACTACATGTACTGGTGTTGAAATGTTCCGTAAGCTTCTAGACGAAGGTCGTGCGGGTGAGAACGTTGGTGCACTTCTACGTGGTACTAAGCGTGACGAAGTAGAACGTGGTCAAGTACTAGCTAAGCCAGGTTCAATCACTCCACACACTAAATTCGAATCAGAAGTATACGTACTGTCTAAAGATGAAGGTGGTCGTCACACTCCATTCTTCAAAGGCTACCGTCCACAGTTCTACTTCCGTACAACTGACGTAACTGGTGACATCACGCTACCAGAAGGCGTAGAAATGGTAATGCCAGGCGACAACGTACAAATGACTGTTGAGCTAATCGCACCAATCGCAATGGACGAAGGTCTACGTTTCGCGATCCGTGAAGGTGGCCGTACAGTAGGTGCTGGTGTTGTTGCTAAGATCTTCGACTAATTCATAGCGAATTAGACGGATGCTATCGGAAAATCTTGAATTAGATTTGACGAACCAGTAGCAAAAAGGGCATCATTTGATGCCCTTTTTCTGCACTCAACATAATTTTTGCTGTTTTCTTGTCCAGAAGTTGCTTGAGTGCGGAGCAAGATTAAGCAAACGGGCTTAATCTTATTAAGAGTACGCTGATTTTTTCAGCGATTTGGAGTTTGCCCTGCAACAGCGGGGTTGTTGTCGTCTATATTAAGACTTGAAACAGGTTGGTTTTATGAAAGCAAATAATGCTGAAACTCCTGATAGCTCAAATGCAGCAGATACGTTCAAGTGGATCGTCGCTTTCGTATTGGCAGCTGCCGCTGTTGTGGGTAATTACCTGTATGGTGAAATGTCTGTAGTGATTCGCGCTGCAGGTGTTGTTGTTCTTATTGCAGCTGCTCTAGGCGTTGCAGCAACAACGACTAAAGGTAAAGCAGCGATCAGTTTTGCAAAAGAATCGCGTATGGAAGTACGTAAAGTTGTTTGGCCTACTCGCCAAGAAACCATGCAAACAACACTGATCGTTTTAGCTGTAAGTATTGTAATGGCTCTAGCGCTATGGGGTATTGACGGAATTATGGTTCGTCTAGTAGCTCTAGCGACTGGGGTATAGAGGGTTTTAATTCATGAGTGAAGCTCCAAAAAAACGCTGGTATGTGGTTCAAGCCTTCTCTGGATTTGAAGGTCGTGTAGCTCAATCTCTGCGCGAGCATATCAAAATGCACGGCATGGAAGAGCTATTCGGTGAAGTACTAGTTCCTACTGAAGAAGTAGTAGAAATGCGCGCGGGTCAGCGCCGCAAATCTGAGCGTAAGTTCTTCCCAGGTTACGTCCTTGTTCAGATGATTATGAACGATGAATCATGGCACCTTGTACGCAGTGTGCCGCGTGTCATGGGCTTCATTGGTGGTACCTCGGACCGTCCTGCTCCTATCACAGATAAAGAAGCTGACGCGATTCTTAACCGTCTTGAGAAAGCGAGCGAAGCGCCACGTCCTCGTACTATGTACGAAGCGGGTGAAGTGGTACGTGTTAATGAAGGTCCATTTGCTGACTTCAACGGTACTGTTGAAGAAGTGGATTATGAGAAGAGCCGCCTGAAAGTGTCTGTATCGATCTTTGGTCGTGCAACACCAGTTGAGCTTGAATTTGGTCAGGTTGAAAAACTAGACTAAGACTCTTAATTTAAAGAGTATAAAAAATCACCTTTTTAGGGTTGTATAAGGCGCGAATTATTACTATAATTTCGCGCCTTTTTACTTCTAGTGAAGTAAAAAGTATCTTACACAAACGGGGAGCTGATCTGTGATTAGCGCGAGTACCCAAATTTAGGAATTATCATGGCTAAGAAAGTTGAAGCTTACATCAAGCTACAAGTTGCTGCTGGTATGGCTAACCCTAGTCCACCAGTAGGTCCTGCACTAGGTCAACACGGTGTTAACATCATGGAATTCTGTAAAGCGTTCAACGCGAAAACAGAATCTATCGAGAAAGGTCTACCGACTCCAGTAGTTATCACTGTTTACAACGACCGTTCTTTCACGTTCGTAACTAAGACTCCACCTGCTGCTGTTCTACTTAAGAAAGCTGCTGGCGTTAAGTCTGGTTCAGGTCGTCCAAACACTGAAAAAGTTGGTACTGTAACTGACGCTCAAATCCAAGAAATCGCAGAAACTAAAGCTGCTGATATGACTGGTGCTGACATCGAAGCGATGAAACGCTCAATCGCTGGTACTGCTCGTTCAATGGGCCTAGTGGTAGAGGGTTAAGATCATGGCAAAACTAACTAAGCGCATGCGCGTAATCCGCGAAAAAGTTGACGTAACTAAAGAATACGAAATCAACGAAGCTGTTGCTCTTCTTCAAGAACTAGCGACTGCTAAATTCGTTGAGTCTGTAGACGTTGCTGTTAACCTAGGCATCGATGCTCGTAAATCTGACCAGAACGTACGTGGTGCAACTGTACTACCTCACGGTACTGGCCGCGAAATCCGCGTTGCAGTGTTCACTCAAGGTGCAAACGCTGAAGCAGCTAAAGAAGCTGGCGCAGACATCGTTGGTATGGAAGATCTTGCTGAGCAAGTGAAGAAAGGCGAAATGAACTTTGACGTAGTTGTTGCTTCTCCAGATGCAATGCGCGTTGTAGGTCAACTAGGTACTATCCTAGGTCCTCGCGGTCTAATGCCAAACCCTAAAGTTGGTACTGTAACTCCTAACGTTGCTGAAGCAGTTAAGAACGCTAAAGCTGGTCAGGTTCGTTACCGTAACGACAAAAACGGCATCATCCACACTACTATCGGTAAAGCTAACTTCTCTGCAGAGCAGATCAAAGAGAACCTAGAGTCTCTTCTAATCGCTCTTAAGAAAGCTAAGCCATCTTCAGCGAAAGGTACTTTCCTGAAGAAAGTAAGCATCTCTACTACTATGGGTGCTGGTGTTGCTGTTGATCAGGCTAGCCTGAACACTCAAGCATAATTTATTTGCTTAGGTGCAAAATTAGTGTATAATTTTGCGCCTAATATTTGTGGTTGGGGCTGAACTTTGGTTCTTTGAACTGTCTCCTAGTTCGAATTGAATTAAGACCCAGTCTCCGTCCAAGACCGTAGGTGTTTGCTAATTAGTAAACTTAATTACCCTACGTAGATGGTGCCCGAACTGACAGAAAGCTCTATTTTAATAGTTAACTTTCTTCTGGGAATGCACCTCAATAGCTCTCACTGTCGTGATGATAGTGAGTGGTGTAACGACAACCAGGAGTAAATCCAAGATGGCTTTAAACCTTCAAGACAAAAAAGCAATTGTTGCTGAAGTCAACGAAGCTGCCAGTGGTGCACTTTCTGCAGTTGTAGCTGATTCTCGTGGCGTTGAAGTTGGCGCAATGACTTCTCTACGTAAACAAGCTCGTGAAGCTGGCGTTTACATGAAAGTCGTGCGTAACACTCTAGCACGTCGTGCGGTTCAGGGTACAGACTACGAATGTCTAACTGAGACATTCACTGGTCCTACTCTAATCGCGTTCTCTAACGAGCACCCAGGTGCTGCAGCGCGTCTTTTCAAAGACTTCGCTAAAGAGAACAAAGACTTCGAGATCAAAGCTGCTGCATTTGAAGGCGCGCTAACTGACGCTGAAGTACTAGCGACACTACCAACTTACGACGAAGCAATCGCACGCCTAATGATGTGCATGAAAGAAGCTTCTGCTGGCAAGCTGGTACGTACCTTCGCTGCTATCCGCGATCAAAAAGAAGAAGCAGCGGCGTAAGCCTTGCTTTTTACTGGTTGCTTAATAAACTTATTGTTGACTTAAAAGAGAATTGTTATGTCTATTACTAACGAGCAAATCCTAGACGCAGTTGCAGAAATGTCTGTAATGCAAGTTGTTGAACTAATCGAAGCAATGGAAGAGAAATTCGGTGTTTCTGCTGCTGCTGCTGTTGTAGCTGGCGGCGCTGCTGCAGGCGAAGCTGCTGCTGAGCAAACTGAATTCGACGTAATCCTAGAAGCTGCTGGCGGTAACAAAGTTGCTGTAATCAAAGCAGTACGTGGCGCAACTGGCCTAGGTCTTAAAGAAGCTAAAGCTCTTGTAGACGGCGCTCCAGCACCTCTTAAAGAAGGTGTTGACAAAGCAGAAGCTGACGCTCTTAAAGCTCAGCTAGAAGAAGCTGGTGCAACTGTTGCTGTTAAGTAATTATTGCATAGTTTCTTAGCCTAACGGCTAATTGGCTGGTGGTTTTTTAACCACCGGCCTTTTTGCGCTGTAGGGTATAGGTGAATTTTCCCGCTGTTTAAGCGCCTTATACCCATGCAAAAAACATTTCATTCTATCGAAATGAAATGTCACTACAGTAAACAGCTATTTAGTCACTGTCCCTTACCCCCCTTAAGTAACTAGGAGCGGGCGGACAGTTTGGGTCACTTATCAGCGAGCTGAGGAACCCCATGGTTTACTCTTATACCGAGAAAAAGCGCATCCGTAAGGACTTTGGTACTCGTCCACAAGTTTTGGACATTCCATACCTGCTATCGATCCAGCTCGATTCGTTCGACAAATTTATCGAACAGGATCCTGAAGGTCAATACGGTCTTGAAGCCGCTTTCCGTTCTGTATTTCCAATTCAGAGCTACAACGGCAATTCTGAGCTGCAATACGTTAGCTACCGTCTTGGTGAGCCAGTTTTTGACGTTAAAGAATGTCAAATCCGCGGTGTAACTTACTCAAAGCCACTACGTGTAAAACTACGCCTAGTTATCTTTGATAAAGACGCGCCAGCAGGTACTGTAAAAGACATTAAAGAACAAGAAGTCTACATGGGTGAAATTCCACTCATGACAGACAATGGTACCTTCGTAATCAACGGTACCGAGAGGGTTATCGTATCCCAGCTGCACCGAAGCCCAGGCGTGTTCTTCGACAGCGATAAGGGTAAGACCCACTCATCAGGTAAAGTTCTATATAACGCACGTGTTATTCCTTACCGTGGTTCATGGCTTGATTTCGAGTTTGATCCTAAGGATAACCTGTACGTACGTATCGACCGCCGTCGTAAGCTACCAGCATCGATCATCCTTCGTGCACTAGGTAAATCGACTGAAGAAATCCTAGATATCTTCTTCGAGAAAGTGAACTTCGAAGTGAAAGACCAAACTCTACTGATGGAGTTGGTTCCTGATCGTCTACGCGGTGAAACTGCGTCATTCGACATCGAAGCAGATGGTAAAGTTTACGTTGAGCAAGGTCGTCGCGTAACGGCTCGTCATATCCGCCAACTAGAAAAAGATGGCGTTGATCACATCGAAGTACCCGTTGAGTACATCGTTGGTAAAGTTGCATCGAAAGATTACATCAACGAAGCAACAGGCGAGATCATTGTTACTGCTAACCAGGAAATCAGCCTGGAAGCACTAGCGAACCTATCTCAGGCTGGCCACAAAGCGCTAGAAGTTCTGTTTACGAACGATCTAGACCACGGTCCATTCATGTCAGAAACACTACGTATCGACAGCACTGTTGATCGTATTTCTGCATTGGTAGAAATCTACCGCATGATGCGCCC